>JAAXUA010000003.1 GCA_013336275.1 Candidatus Falkowbacteria bacterium | reverse complement strand
CAGGGAGCTGTGTTTTTGTTAAACAGTCGCTTGGGATCTTTAGCTGCGGCCCCATTGCTGGGGCAGGCCTTATCGCTAACTTACGGCCGCTATTTTGCCGAGTTCCTTAACGATGGTTCTCTCGTACTCCTGAGGCTACTCGCCTCGTTCACCTGAGTCGGTTTGCGGTACGGTTACTGTTGCCTTAGCCCTAGAGGTTTTTCTTGTCGGTTCTTACACTCGAATTGGCTCAGCCATAAGCCTCGCCTTCAGACAATCAAGTCAGCTTGTTGCTCCGGATTTGCCTAGAGCAGCCTTCTCGACCATCAACGTGCAAACCAATACACGCTCGAACTTCAAACCGCGTCCCCCCATCGGAAAACAACAGTAGTGCTGGAATATTAACCAGCTCATCCATCGGCTACGCTGCCATTACAACAGCCTCGTCTTAGGACCGACTAACCCTGGGTCGATTTGCGTTGCCCAGGAAACCTTGAACTTACGGAGGGCGGGGTTCTCACCCGCCTTTTTGCTACTCATGCCAACATTCTCTCTTCCATGCGCTCCACCACACCTCACGATATGGCTTCAGCACCCATGGAATGCTCCTCTACCGCTCCATCCTAAAGGATGAAACCCGCAGCTTCGGTAATATGCTTAGCCCCGCTAAATTTTCGGCGCGAGACGACTTGACCAGTGAGCTATTACGCTATCTTTAAAGGATGGCTGCTTCTAAGCCAACCTCCTGGTTGTCGGAGTCACGACACCACCTTTTACACTTAGCATATATTTAGGGACCTTAGCTTGCGATCAGGGCTGTTTCCCTTTCGACCATGAACCTTAGCGCCCACAGTCTGACTCCTGGATTTCACCTACAGGTATTCGGAGTTTGGTTAAGAGAGGTACCTTGCGGCCCACTCTCATTCAGTGCTCTACCCCCTGTAGTCAGCATCCAAGGCTAGCCCAAAAGCTATTTCGAGGAGAACCAGCTATTGCCGAGTTCGATTGGAATTTCACCACTAACCACAGCTCATCCGAAAGTTTTGCACAGCTTACCGGTTCGGTCCTCCGTAACTCTTTCGAGTTACTTCAACCTGGCCATGGTTAGATCACTCGGCTTCGGGTCTTATGCATGCGACCTTCTTAAATATTAGAAAGGGGACTAAAGGGTCCACTTTCTAATAAATAAGATACGGGCTATTAACCCTCGCTTTCACTTGGACTTCCCAGTATTAACTGGTTAATCAAGCCACATACAATAAACTCGTTGGCTCATTCTTCAATAGGCACACCGTCACCCCTTGCGGGGCTCCGATTCTTTGTAAGTGTATGGTTTCAGATACTATTTCATCTCCCTCACCGGGATGCTTTTCACCTTTCCCTCACGGTACTGGTTCACTATCGATCACAAAATGTATTTAGTCTTAGACCATAGTCGGCCTGGCTTCATACGGGATTTCTCGAGTCCCGCACTACTTAAGAAATACTACGACAGAGAAACAATAACTTTCATTTACCGGCCTATCACCGTCTATGGGGTGGCTTTCCAGCCAACTTCAATTAGCTACTGTTTTTTATGACTCTGCTCCGTCAAACTAGACGACGGAAATAATACTCTTACAACCCCCTATGAACATGTGGATCTAGCTCCTTCTATGAAACTCGCCCCGCAAGGGGTTCGTTTCACGCAGTTTATAAGGTTTAGACTGTTCCCCGTTCGCTCGCCACTACTAGGAGAATCGAAATTTTGTAATCGCAGAAGCGAACTTGCGTTCGCAATTACGATTACAAAATTGTTGCTTTCTTTCTTTTCCTTCGGTTACTAAGATGTTTCAGTTCACCGAGTACTCGTCTCATTAGCCTATGTGTTCAGCTAACGGACGCGCCGACTTCATCAGCGCAGGTTTCCCCATTCGGAAATTCACGGATCAAAGGTTGCTTGCCACCTCCCCGAGACTTATCGCAGGCTGCTACGTCCTTCATCGTCATTTTGTGTCAAGGCATCCACCATACACCCTTACTGAGATTTTCCCACACTTCTACTTTTAAAGTCTAAGTGCGGATTCTCTTTGCTTTTATCGTTAACATTTGATTCTTTTTACTATCCTCAATATGCGTGATTATCTATTTTTTGTCGTGATAATAGATAATCAGTATTCTGTTGTCAAAGTCCGACCCGAGGGCCTAAATGCCATTCAAGGCTGAAGATTAGTGCTAGAGGGCAACAAGTTTCAGCCTTTAATGAATTTTCAATTTAAGAAACAAAAAACCGCTCGTCCGAGCGGCAGTACCAACCAAAAATAGCTGGATCTAACCGCTTTTACTTACTAAGGCTAAAAGTTTTTTACACATAGCGTAAGTCAAGTTAAAAGTAATTACTATTATACAGTATTTTCCACCCCTGTCAACCCCTCAAACCTAAAAATAATTCCGGGGGTGGAATTTCCATTATTTTATTTAATATTAGCTATTTTATATTAAGTGAAACTTCTCAATAAACTCGGGATTTTCCATGTAACTTTGGGCTACTTCCTTGGAAATGATATTTTCGCTGAACAGACGCTTTAAATCCTGATCCATCGAGACCATACCCTTCTTGGAATTGGTCTCAATGACGGTGCGCAACTGGGCGATCTTGTTTTCCCGGATCAGATTGGAGACTGCCGGGATGTTGATCATGATTTCTCGAGCAGCTACGCGCCCGCCCTGCTTGCGCGGGATCAGGCGCTGGGAAATGATTCCGGCCAAGGTTGTTGATAACTGCATACGCACCTGGTTCTGCTGATGGGGAGGAAAAATATCAATAATACGGTCGATGGTCTGTGAAGCGCTATAAGTATGCAAGGTGGCCAGCACCAAGTGACCGGTTTCGGCCAAGGTGATGGTGGTAGCGATCGTCTCCAAGTCTCGCATCTCGCCAACCATGATGACGTTCGGATCCTGGCGCAACGCATGCTTCAACCCTTCTGAAAAATTCACCATATCGCTGCCGAGTTGACGCTGCACGATAACGCTCTTATCTGATTTAAAAATATATTCGATCGGATCTTCCAGCGTGATGATGTTGGCACGGCGTTTCTGATTGATAAAATTGATCATCGCCGCAAGGGTTGTCGACTTGCCGCAGCCGGTCGGGCCAGTGACTAGAATCAGGCCTTGATTCAGATTCAGCAATTCATAAACTATCTCTGGGGTGCTGACGCTTTCGAGCGTCGGTATTTCATTGGAAATGACGCGCGCAACCATGCCGATATTTCCTTTCTCGAAAAAAAGATTGATACGGAAACGGGTCTTATCGTTCATCTCATAGCCGAAATCCAATTCCTTGGTAGCTAGAAACCTCTCTTTTTCTTCCTTAGAAATCAAGGAGAAGCTCAGAGTCTCGACTTCCTTGGCCGTCAGGACCTTGGCATCGAGATCCAAGAGCTCGCCATCGACACGCAACATCGGCGGCATATTCACAACCAAGTGAACATCAGAAGCTTTAGAGGCGACAGCGCTTTGGAAGATTTCGAGTATTGTCATGGTAGTTTATAATTTTAATCCGCCTGCCTATAGGCAGGATTCAAATTAATAATACCACGAATAGCCAAAACAAAAAACAGCCTTGGGGCTGTTTTTTTGTTATTTCCAAATTTTAAATTACCACTTCAATTTTTTCACAGCTTTGGCGGCGGCGTCAACTTGAGCTTCCTGTTTAGATGACCCCTTGCCTTTAGCCACAAGCTCCTCGCCCAAATATACGCCTACTTCGAAAGTTTTGGCATGATCCGGCCCGGTCTCGTTCAATATTTTGTAATGCGGTGTCACCTTGTACTGCTCCTGGGCGCGCTCTTGGAATTTAGATTTTGGATCCAAGTATAGCTCATTGGAAAGGATAAACTGGAGTTTGGCAAGGATGTTGACGTCGATAAAACGCTTCGCCGGTTCCGTGCCTTGGTCAAGATACATCGCACCGATAAGCGCTTCGATTGCATTAGCCAGGATATACTGCCTCGCCTTGGAATTCTTATCTTTGGCCTCGCCTTTGGATAAGTACAAGAACTCTTCTATCTCCAGCTCCTGAGCCACCTTGGCCAGCATCTTGGCGTTTACCAAACTGGCCCGCCAATTGGTCAAATCACCCTCTGGCGTGTCAGGAAATTTGTGGAAAAGATGCTCGGTGACGATGATTTCCAAAACGGCGTCACCCAAAAATTCCAGGCGTTCGTTATGCGAAGTGTCAGCATCAGGATGCTCATTGAGATAGGAACGATGAACCACGGCCTGTTTCAGAAGGCTTTTGTTCTTAAACTGAAGGCCGACGATGCGCTCCAGCTCTGCTAATTCTTTCATAGATTTTGTGAGTAAGCAGTCAAGAATGAATAGAAAAGCCAAGGGCTTTTTGCGGATCTGAGGAATAAGCTTCCTTGACCATGCAAAGTATTTTATTCAATCTTCACGGCTTACGAAATTAATTTTCAAACCTTTATTCTGACGCTGCTTCCGGCTGCTTGTTATCGGCAGCTTTCTTGATTCCCTGCTTTTCCATGTCCTTATAGATTGCCCCCAAGACGCCGTTTACGAACTTTCCAGAGGATTCACCGCCGAATGTCTTGGCGATTTCGATCGCCTCGTTGATGGCGACCTTGGCAGGTATCTCCTGGTCATAAATCAGCTCGTAGACGCCGATGCGCAGGATGTTGCGATCAACGATCGTAATCTGTTCCAGCGGCCATTCGGTGGCGTAGCGGATGATATACTGATTGATCTCTTTGACATTGTTGATGACGCCTTTTACGATGTCGTAGGTAAAGCTGTGGTCATCGAGATTGGGAGCGAAATGCTCAACGTTCTTCTCAACCACTTCGGTCAAATCGCCCGTCTGGCAACCATTAAAATCCCACAAAAACAGGGTTTGCATGGCAATGGTTCGGCCTAGGTGGCGATTGGACATATGATATGGTAGCTACAAATTTATTTTGATTTACGAATGATGATTCGTAAATCTGAACACTATTTGTAACGCTTATTTCTTTGCTTTCGGCTTGGCTTCAAGCTTCAAAACTTGCTTGCCTTTATAGTTGCCGCAAAACTTGCAGGCAGTATGGGGCAATACGTTCTTGCCGCACTTAGGGCAAGCGGCTACCGAAACCTTCTTCAAGGCTTGATGTGATCGTCCGCGACGAGCTTCGCTAGTTGGACGGCGTTTAGCTGGTACTGGCATAAAAAATGTAAAACTTAAAAGGCAAAATGTAAAATTCTTGTTGCTCTGTCTGACAGAGCTTCATAAATTTTGCATTTTGCCAGCCTGCCTGACGGCAGGTTTCGTTATTTTTAAATTACTATTAGGACTGGTTCAATATAAATAAAATCCGCCATTATGTCAAGCGCGGAAAGCTAACGATTTATTTATACCTTAAAGCGTCAAGAGGGTTGATTTTAGCCGCTTTTCGGGCAGGATATACGCCGGTCAGCAAGCCGACACAACCAGAAAAGACCATGATAAAGGCGATAAACCAGGCCGGCCTGTAGAATAGGTTGAGGCTTTGGCCGCCGAAATTCTTGGCCAAAATATTGATACCGATATTAGCTAATTCGCCGCCTAAATAGCCGACAGTTATGCCCATGATGCCACCCAACAGGCCCATCATGAGCGACTCCAACAAGAACAGGACTAAGATGTCCATCTTTGAGGCGCCGATGGCGCGCATAATGCCGATCTCATTGATTCTCTCAAGCAAGGCGATAGTCATGGTGTTAAACATGCCGATGGCGGAAACGATCAATGCAACCAAACCGAACAATGAGAGCACGATCTGAACAATGCTGAAAATCTTGTTGGCTTGCTCGATAGTATCTGATAATGAGGAGACGATAAAGCCCTGATCTATGACCGCCGTACGGACAGCGTCCGTAAATTGGCTAGCCTCAACCTTGACCTTCAGTTGGTTATAAGTCGAAATATTCAAATCGCTCAGCGTCTTCATCGGAATGAACACATAACTAGTGGTATCATCTTCGATTACGCCGACGATGCGATATTTTTCATTGCGTTTGATCACGCCCAGCTCTTCGTTGCCCTCTTGGGCCGTACCCTTGGGCATAAAAAGGCTCAAGCCGATTTCCCTGCCCAAGACCTTGTCGGCATCCAAGTTGAAAAGCTTGGCCGCAGCCGAAGAGATGACCGCCTCATAAACCTCATCCGTTTGCAGCACTTTGCCGCGTTGCGGAATGATGCCGCCCAGACGAAAGAAGGAGGGATTTACGGCATAGACCAAACCATCTCCGGTAAGCTGCTCGATCGTCAGCTGAGCCGAGTAGTTAGCCATCGGGCTGACTTCGGACACATGAGGCATTTTGCCGATCGAACTGACATTATCCTGGGATAAGTTGATCGCGCTCGAGATTCCAGGAGTGACATCCAAACTCAAAAGCGAATCCGCTGTAGTAATTTTGCTCAAAACCACATTCTGCAAACCGTAGCCCAGCGAAACCAGAAAAAGCACGGTTCCGATACCGACGCCCACGCCCAAAATCGTCAAGAAAGTACGCATCTTTCTAGTTTTGAACATTCTGGTGGACAGTGATAATGTGTCGCGCAGTTTCATAATTCTATATTTAACTGGTGGTGCTTCTTAAATTACTTGTACTTGCCCAAGATCAACAATTCTAAGCGCTTGCCCATTTTTTTGGCCGTGCGGCGATTGATGCCAGCCCCGCCCCGTCGCAACGGTGCATTGATGCGCTTGCGGAAGACGTCACGATCGATGACATTGTCTAAGCGTTCCTTGATGGCCCGGTCGAGCACCTCGAGCACGATGAAGTTCTTGATATCGACATTATACTCATCAAGCAAGTAGTGTCTGACTTCCATAACCTCGCTGCCGGCGTCTGGCATGATGTGCATCCTTATCTTATTCTCTTCGGTTTCGAGTCGTTTGATTTCACCCACGATATCCTTGATCTTGTCGGCCAGTTTTCTGGCGGTGCGGCGGTCGAGGTCAGCTCCGCCTTTTTCCATGCTCTGGTCAAGGAATTCAAAGGTCGATTCGGTGTCGTAAACGCCGGTCATCAGGAGATTCTCAACTTTTTTCTCGATTTTCTCGATCTCTTCGGTCGTCATGCCGATCAAGGCTTCGGCGACAATCTGCTTGGCCTTGAACGGAATCAGCAAATTACCGATCTGATTCGGCGACAAGCTGGAAAACGTCTGTATAAGCAGCTCTAATTCCTTGGAAATATTAGGCTTGTTTTCAGCTACCGGTATCTGCACGCCATGCACGTTCTTATTGACTCTGGTCTCGATCAGGTGACCATCCTTCAGGTAAAACACGCGGTGAGCATAGCTTAAAAATGCCGGGTTATGAGTGACAAGGATAATGGTTTTCTTTTCCTTCTCGTTAAGCGTCTTTAACATGTCCATTACGTCCTGTGAGGACTTGGAGTCCAGGTTGCCGACAGGTTCGTCGGCCATCAGAATGGCTGGATCGTTGACCAGGGACCGGGCAATCGCGACGCGCTGCTGCTGACCGCCCGAGAGCTCTGTCGGCAACTTGCGCGCCTGCTTGCCGACACCGAAATATTCGAGAAGATCCAGGGCGCGCTTGGTGCGCTCTTTCTTGTCGCCATTGATGAAAATCTGAGGCAAGGCGACATTTTTTTGCACTGTCAAAGAAGCGATGAGGTAAAAAGCCTGAAAAATCATGCCGATGGTAGTGCGGTGGAACTTCAGAATCTCCTTCTTATCAAACAGTGCGATATTCTTGCCATCAACGATGACATTGCCTTGGATATTGGTCTCCAGGCCTGAGATGGAATAAAGCAGGGTCGACTTGCCGCAACCGGACGGACCGAAAAATATCACGAATTCTTCGGGATAAATCTCGAGGTTTATATCAGACAAAGCCCGGTATTCGCTGCTCTTGCCCAGATTATAGATAACGTTTAAGTGCTCTACTTTGATTATTGGCTGCATTTTCTCCTTGGTTTATTGAGAATACGATTCAGTGTAATTATTATAACACTTTTTAAAAATTCATCCAAGCCGAATCGGGCCTTTTCTGTCTCTGCTCTATTGCTATAGATTTCGCAAGCGAAGAATCATAAAATAATCAATAATTTCGCCAAAAATGCATCAAAGTCCCTCCGTTTGATTCCGGTCGGCAAGTGGCACCCGACTCATCCTTAACGGATTATTAATCTTGATTGTTGATAATTCAAATAGTAATTATTGCTGGTCTTGCCATTTTCCAGCAATAAACTTATACTCAATTCAAATACATAAACTAAAATATGGACGAGACAACTTCTGAAATCTACGAACTGGTCAAAACCAAAGTCGAAGAGCAAGGCGCTTACGATATCGACTCTTTCGAGCAGGTAGTCGATGAGACTATCGATTATTTTCTTGAACGCGGCAAGCTTTCTGATGAGGATAATCTTGAATTCATCAAAGACGAACTGATGGCTATGCGCGAACTGCTGCAAGACGAGGCAGCCGAAGAAGAATAATATTTTTGCAGACAAAAAAACACGCCAGCAATGCTGGCGTGTTTTTTTATATCGGCTTTAAATATTATACTTTTATCACCACCGGCAAGACCATCGGTCTGCGCTTGGTGTTGGCATACAGGAACTGCCCGACGTCATTGCGAATCTTGTTCTTGAGATAATCATCATCGGCCGGGGTGCGCGGATCATGGTCTTTGACGATCTTCTTGACCTTCATCCTGGTTTTTTCTATCAGTTCCTTATTCTCTTTCATATAGACGAAGCCTCTGGAAATGATATCTGGGTTGCCGATCGGCTCGCCGGTCTTGTTGTCGACCGTGGTAATGATCACGATCATGCCGTCTTCGGCCATGACTCGGCGATCGCGCAAAACGATATGGGAAACATCGCCTACGCCCAGGCCGTCAACCATGATATAATCTGACGGGACCTTTTCATTGGACATGCGCCCGGTGACTTTTCCGGACTGATCCTTGCTGAACTCGACCACTTGGCCGTTGTCAGCGACAAAGATCTTCTCTTCCGGGATGCCGACACCGCGAGCCAAATCAGCATTCGCCTGCAGAAGATAATGATTGCCCTCGATCGGCATAAAATATTCCGGCTTGATCAAACGCATCATCAGCTTCAGGTCTTCCTGTTTGGCGTGGCCGCCGGCATGGACATCCATCATGTGATAATGTATCACCTTGGCACCTTGGCGTACGACCATATCTCTCAATGTCTGGATCGAGCGTTCGTTTCCAGGAATAACGGATGAGGAAAAAATGACAGTATCGCCTTTTTTAAGCTCGACCGTCCGATGCTCCTTGTTGACGACGCGTGATAGGAAGGCGCTGGATTCGCCCTGGGCGCCAGTGCCTAAGATGATCAGCTTGTTGTCTGGATATTTATGCAAATCTTTATCATCGACTATCAACGAAGGGTTAAACTTCAAATATCCGATTTGATGAGCGACTTCCACGTTGTCATTCATGGTGCGCCCCTGCAAAGAGACTTTGCGCCCATGCTTCTCGGCCAGCTCCAGGATTTTCTGGACACGGCTGATCTGCGAGGCGAAGGTGCCGATGATGATTCGGCCTTCGATCTTATCGAACAGCTTGTTCATCTCGTCACCGATATAAGATTCTGAGACTTGATAGCCTGGATGGGTCGCATCAGTAGAGTCGGCCATCAGCATCAGGACGCCGCTAGCTCCTAGGAGGGCGATGCGATTGATGTCGGCCGGCTTGTCGTTGACCGGCGTGTAATCGATTTTGAAATCGCCAGTATGGATTACTGTGCCGACCGGCGTACGGACGATAATTGCGAAGCCATCGGGGATAGAATGGTTGACGCGCAAGAATTCGACCTGAAAATTTCGGCCCAGCTGGAGCTTGGAATTCTCGTCGATTTCCGCGATGTCAAGATTGACTTGGCGATGATATTTTTCGGTCAATTTTTTGACCAGACCAGCGGTCAGCTTGCCCATGAACATCGGCGGGTTACCCAAAGCTGGGACCAGATGAGGGATGGCACCGATGTGGTCCATGTGGCCATGAGTAATGATCACGCCCTTGACCCAGTCCTTCTTGTCTTCCAGATAAGTGATATTAGGAATGATATAATCGATACCGGGCATGTCTTCTTCCGGAAACTGCAAGCCCATGTCGACGATTATGATTTCCTTGTCATATTCGAAAACAGTCATATTACGGCCGACTTCTTCAAGCCCGCCCATAACCATGACGCGGAGCTTGCCGCCAGCGAAACTCCGCTCGCGGATAATGCGGCGCGGACGTTCAGATGGAACAGCCGGCGCTTGGCCCTGTACCTGTTTAGGCCGGGGCGCTTCGGCTCGCCTGGACTGTGTGTCCTGACGAGCAAATTTCGGTTTTGCCCGACCGCCTGCCGATGGCAGAGCGGCGGAACCGCTTTTGTACTTAGTGATCATAGATTTGATGAGTAGCTCCGGATCATTGTCCGGAAAAATTGCATCGGTTGAGCCGATGCGAGAGTTCAAAGCGGCGCTAAGCGCGCCGACCAAGAGTCCTTGCGTACTCCTTATTAATTTAGTAGGAGATTTCTTACTGAAATCTGATTGTGCCGAGAAGAGGACTTGAACCTCCACGGGGTTGCCCCCACATGCACCTGAAGCATGCGTGTATACCAATTTCACCACCTCGGCTTATTATTTTATTCTATTGTAAAATATTGTTTTTCCAAGTACCCCGGGCACGCATGTTCATGCGTGTATACCAACCTGCCTGCCGGCAGGCAGGTTTCACCACCTCGGCTTATTATTTTACTCTATTGTAACTAATGTAAAATTACCACTTAAACCTTCGACTGGTCTTAATGTACCACTCATTAACGTTGGCCAAGCGATCGCTTGGCACGATAATCGTGGCAACATTCATGTTCTTAACTGTCTTTTTTTGGATATAACTATATACTGGCGAATACAGGAAAATGGCCGGCTCCTCTTCTGCCAAAATTGCCTGAACCTTCTTGTAGGCCTCGGCTCTTTGCGACTGGTTGGCATTTACTCTGGCCTCCTCAAGCAGTTTGTCTACCTCCCTGTTGCTATACCCGGTCAGGTTTAAACCCTGGCTGGTAGCCTGGGAAGTGTGCCAGAACGGATAAATATCCGGGTCGGCACCGAGCATTTCGCCATAGAACAAGCTCTCGAAATTCCGATTGCGTACGACCTCAAATTGTATCTGGTTCGGTGCTACCAGCTCTATAGCCGTCTTAACTCCGATACCCTGCCAATAATTCTTAATCGCGTCAAGAACAGCCGCATTGTCGCCAGCATCGACGCTGGTCAACCTGATTACCAGATAACTGCCATTCTTGGCCATCCAACGCCCCTCGCCCAGAGCCAATATGCTTTCGGCCGCATCCTTCACTTTCTTGTCTGCGCTTGTTTTGTCTTTTTCCGCCTGGGCAATCTTGTCCTTATTTATCTCTACAGCCTGATATCCAGCCTCCGACAACAGCTTTGTCGCTCCTGCCTGATCAAATTGATATTTTTTCTGGTCCGGGTTGAAGGCGAAATTGTCCGACGATATCGGACCGTCAATCAGCTTGGCGTTGCCGAACAGGCTCTTGTCAATCAATTCTTGCTTGTTAATGGCGAGTGACAGTGCCTGCCTAACCTTCTGATCAGTTAGGGCTGGGTTGGCTTTCAGATTGAAAAACACCGCCATGGCCTGAGGCAAGGAGATCTGATTATAATCCAAAAAGGTCTTGCCAGAAATATCAGTGAACAGGTTGTTGGGCAGATAGCTTGCGCCATCGACGGAACCATCACTCAGTTTCGCAATCAATTCCTCGAAAGATGGGTAGAACTTGAATTGCCAATCCTGGATGTGGACACTGCCGCCATAATATTCCGGGTTAGCCTCTAGGTGATATGAAATCAGATTTCCGTTCCTATCTTTAACCAATGACTTGAACATGTAGGGGCCGGTGCCGATCGGCTTCAGATTCAGTTCAGCTAAACTGACCGAATTGGGTGGGATCTGATACCAGAGTGCTTGTGACAAGATACCGAAGGTCAGCAAATCGAGAAATCCGGCATAAGGCTGCGACAATGAGAAGCGGACAGTCGAGTCATCGATTTTTTCCAAGGCAACCCCGCTGAAGCTTTGGCGCAATGGTGACTTATACAAAGGATCTTTGATGGCGTTAAAAGTAAAAATAACGTCATCGACTTTGAATTTGTCGCCATTATGCCAAACCACATTCTCCCTAAGCTTCAAAAGGTAACTTTTGCCATCGGGCGCAGCCTGGTAGCTTTGCACTAAGTCGGCAGTCAGCTGTCCCTGGTTGTTGCGTTTGAACAAGGAAGAATAAACCAGCTGGCTTAAATCCGCATCAACATCATTGACGACCGAATAAAGCGGGTTGATATATTTCGGCAAACCGACCACCCCCTCGGTGTAAGTTCCGCCAGCTACAGGCAGAGTTTCAAGGTGTTTATTTACAAAGCTTGCACCGAAAACCAATAAGGAAATGACAAACACTGAAGTGGATATGCGCCACACCAAGCGCTCGCGGGGATTCAAAAAATTTTCAATATACTTCAGCTGGGCTAGACTGGGAATGCGCGCCGGTGCCATCGAATAAACCAGCTTCTTGTCCAAATCAGCCGAACGTTTTTGATCATTTTCCGTCCGGATTTCACCTTTTTTCCTTAAAAGACCGCCCACTAAACCGACGGTTGCAGACCAAAACCGCTTTATAGAATAAAGCAGCTTACTCGTACGATGCCTAAAATTAAACGAGTTCTTGGCCACAACTTAAATAAAATAAGTTATTTTTTCAAGAAAAGAGTGGCAAGTGCGGTTCCGAAAAATAGAACCGCTAAAACGATAGTAGAATAAAATAGAGTTTTTTCTATGCCACGCTTAGTGCGGTAAATGCTGCTAGCGCCACCAAAAATGCCTGACAAGCCGGTACCGCGACTTTGAAGCAGGATTGCCACCATCAATAAGACGGCAAGGACAATCTGAGCTATTTGGATAAGTCTGATCAAATTCATAATAAACTATAGCATTTTTTAAACTGTTTGTCAAAATTACTTTTTGACCTCAGCTAAAATTTTGGCCAAAACTTCTTTGTTGCTTACAGCCAAATCGGCCAAAACCTTCCTGTCCAATTCTACCTGGCTCTTCTTAAGAGCATCGATGAAGCGAGAATAGCTTACGCCATGCTCTTTGACAAAAGCGCTGATCTTGATCTGCCAAAGTCCGCGGTTAACGCGTTTCTTTTTGCGGCGATCGACAAAGGCATGAACACCAGCCTTAAGTACGGCGGTTTTTGCAGCCTTAATAAGGTTCTTGCGACCCCACATGTAGCCCTTAGTCTTGGCTAACAGTTTTCGGCGTTTCTTGATGTGTGTAGTTCCTCGTTTAACTCTTGGCATATCGGTAAAAAATTTCTAAATAATAAATACTAATATTAGACAATACTAGACTATTTCTGCGTCAAGGCGTGAATCGTCTTGACATAAGCCGGGTTAGCGTTGATGTCGCGCTTCTTCTTGGTGCCCGTTGAACCGTTTTCTCTGGCATTGTAGTGATCCTGGCCAGGCTTACGGTGGATAATTTTGCTAGTTTTAGTGATTGTAAAGCGCTTTGCAGTTGCTTTGTGGGTCTTAATCTTCGGCATACAAACTATTTTGGCTTTTTTTAAATAAAAAAACAGGACTATACCCTGGTTTAGACAATACCTAAACGGTCTTATTAAACAGTATTATAATAAACCCAGAACCTTTTCTTGTCAAGTCCTGCTCCCGCACCAGCTTAAACCTCTCGTCTTTTTCCAATTCGACAATAAAGTTCTGAATATTCTCGACCGCCTTTTCTGGGTGCTGTCTTTCCCGGCCACGCAACATCAATTCAATCTTAAGCTTATTCCCTTTTTCCAAAAATCCCTTAGCCTGCTCCAGTTTGAAATTAAAATCATTCTGACTGATACGTACTGTTAGGCGGATGCCTTTGATTTCAACCTTTTTCTGCTGGACTTTTTTCTTATGGGCCTGCTTTTCTTTCTCATATTTGAATTGTCCATAATCCAAAATCTTAGCAATCGGCGGGTTGGCCAGAGGATTCACCTCAACCAAATCCAAGCCAGCTTCCTCGGCTAAGCGCAAAGCATCGCGAGTGTCCATTTTTCCTAAATTTTCGCCATTTTCATCGATTACCATCAATTCAAAAGCGCGAATCTGCTGATTCGCCCGAAATAGCTTCCCTTCATCCTTTTTTTGCGGCCTACGCCAAGTTCTTTTCATAATCAGTTTAGTATTATGACGTAATAATAGCGAACAAATTTAAATTTGTCTATAAAAGACCCCGAGCCAGCGGCTTTAGAACAAAATCGAAAAATAGCTGGTCGTATTCTTGTACGCGCCGTTATAATCAAACGAGTTCCTATGTTCGATAATTTCCGGCTTTAATTGGAGCTTTTTAGCCAGCCCCAAGATTATCTTGATTGTTGCTGGCGAGTCGATCTGCTTCAGAGTAAAAGATGAGCCATCAAGAGCGTTGATCATCTTCCGGCTGACTGCATCGACTGCATCTGCCTGCCTTGCCTCTAGATAGTGGCTGAAGTCAACGCTGGCCAAGACGAAAATGTCGGCCCGATTTTTTTTTAATGTCTCTATCAATATCTCAAAATCACGCTGCTTGGCTGAGTATGATAACAGGATCGGCACGATTTTCGCTGTCGGAAAAAATTTGCGGATGTAGTTAGCTTGGATTCCGATTGAATGTTCGCCCTCGAAACACCCCGCTTCGCTTTTTGCTCCTGCCGACAGCAGGGCCTGAAAGACTCGCTTATCAGACTGCAACTCGCCATACATGGTGGAAACGTTGGAATCACTGACGCTAAATTTCTGCCGGCACCGCTCAGAATGATCCGGGCCGATTACGACGAAAGTTTTGATGTTGGGGCGCCCCTTTCTGAGCTGATAGTAAAAATTATCTATTAAAGGGGAGGCCGTAGGCAAGTGGTGGGAAACAACGCCGATAAAAGGTGTCTTAGTGCGGAGGCTGTAGCCGGTGTTCTTCTGCCGTCCGACCAAACTTTTGTACTCCCTGTATTCGTAAGATAAACTGGCGCCAGCGAAGCTAGGCTCGGCGGCAAGAATAAAAACCAGAGACAGTAGCGCAATTTTCTTGATACTCATTTACTTGACTATAACGGTCCTCTCTTTCGACAAGTTCATTATGCCCACATCATTCAAAGACTGTATCGCTGCTGGCTGCGCTTTGAAGCTTCCTTTGCCGATAGCCCTGGCGCGGAAATTGATTGTCCGTTGCTGGCAAACATTCGACGACTGGAACCATTTGCCGATGCTGAAATATACGGCCTCGTCGGTCGTCCTTACCGGATACCAGATCGGATCGCAATTGCTGCCGGTCTGCATGTCCGGGCTATAATCGCGGACGATGGGTTTGAATACTGACGGCAGATACTCAACCAGCTGATAGGAATCGTCGGGAGCTTCGGCCGAAAGACGAGGCGTCAAGCGGATCGTGATAAGATCACCTTCATTGAACTCGGTCGCCTCTTTGCCATTGACCAAGTACTGCCGCTCAACGCTGACCGACTTGCTGGTCGTCATTTTGGCCGGGTCAGCATAATCCTCGTAATAACTGATCGCTCTGGCCGATCCTTTGATATTGCTAAAAGACAATGTTTGCATCTCTTGTTCGGAAATAGTCAGCTGGAACGACTGCCCCTTGCTCAAATCAATCTTACCGTTACGGTCTGACGTCCGGAAATCGAGGGAGCTGTCAGATTGATCGGCCTTAGCGATCTCACTTCTCGTGATCATGGCCTCCTCGAGCGTTATCGTGTCATCTTTAGGCTGATTGGCTGAGAGGTAGTTCATGATCGACTTCAGATTATTGCCGTCCATACCAGCTTCCATGCGCGATACCAGAACGCCGAAGATCGCGGTAACTTTGACGTTCTTCTCTTTGACGGCAGAAACCTCTAAATGCGCTTGTCCTCCGTCAGCTTTCGTCTGCGGAAGCAGCTGATCAAAATACAAGGCGCGGGCACCTTCAACGTCGCCCACTCGGCTCAGGGCCAAGGCCAGATAAACCTTGGCTTCCAGCGAGGTGCTGGCACTATCCTTAAGGTAGTTAATCAGCGGCAGCTGCGGCCTATCCAGGGCCGCTAGCGCCCAAAGCGCTTGAGCCGTCTCTTTATCATCAAGCTTCTGCTCGCGTAATCGCGCTTCTAGGCCGTTTATCGCCCATGAATTGTCGAATGATTCCGGCATGGCATCAGCGATCTCCGCGGTCAAGGCCAGATTAGGCTTGCTGTAGGGGAAAACTGCCAGCGGACCTGACCCGTTTTCACGGGACTGATAACCGGCTAAGCTGATCTCTTGGCTGAATTTTTTTTCACCTCCATAGAAATATTCATCCAAAGTCTTGGCCGCCAGATATGATGCCGATTGAATGTCGGAACGTACGCTTGATTGCCAGTTGAGTCCCAAAAGCCTTTCGAAGAATTTGCCTTTGCCTTCATCGACGAAAACAATGTCAGTGAAACTGCCGCTATTCCCCTTAAGCCCGGCCTGGCCATCGGTAATCAGCCGGCTATCGGTCTTCAATTCCTTGAAATAATTATCTATGACTTCGAATTTCTTTTCCAAAGCATCCTTGAGCTCTCCCTGCTTGACCCGGAGAATCAGGCTATGTCTTCCCTTGGGCAGACGGCCAAGACTCACCGCCACTTCGTTCAAGCTGGTCGTGGTCGCGAATTGCAATTTCAAGCTATCGCTCGTCACGCTGAACTCAATCGGCTCATTTTTCTTATACTCGGTGCCGAAAGCTCTGACTTTAATGATGGGCGAGTCGCCCGTCAGATACTTTCTGGCCGCCACGGCATCGGCAAACAGCGGTAATCCAACAGGAATGAGCTTGTCTTGGCTGCCAGCGCTAAAGCTTTCCGGACTATAGGCGTTAACAGAAACTCTCCAGCTAGTCAGATTGTCCGGTACCCTGAACGAGGCTTTGAGCTGGCCATTGTCATCCGACTCTATCTGCTTATACAGCGGCGTGTCCTCGAAAAAATTCCTGACATCCCCGCCGCCGCCCTTTTCGGCATTATGGACATAATAACCCTGAGCGAAATAGGTGTGGTATCGTCCGACGATAATATTATAAACCCTGGCATTCCTGGATCCGACATATCTTATTTCGCTGATTTTCTCAGACTCACCCTGATCATTGGCCAAGAGATCTCCCACCCTGGCGGCACCGGCCATTTTCCATTCTCCGCTGACCATGATCTTGTGTTCAGGCGTAACTTTCAGCTGACCGTTGATCACGAGGTAGCCATCAACCAAATGTGATGATATGCCCTGGATCACGCTCTTGGCTCTGGTAGGAGAATTATCTTTTTCGAAAGTCGACACTTCATCGCCGACTCGCAGCTCCTCTATTTTCTTCTTCGTACCATCGGCGAGGTTGATTTCCGTGCCAGCGACGAAACAACCACCCTTCTCCGCGCCGTTCCGATAATCGATAACATAGCGAGTGGACAAGGAGTTGGGATAAGCCATGATGTCTGAATATAATGAGCTCAAAATCTCTCCGCCATAGCCCCAAGGCGTCACACTGAATAGCGATTCATCGACGGCCGCAACGTTGGCCACTGCCTTGACGCCTTGGTCTGATTTATTCTTTATCGTGATATCAAGATTGATGTCTTCGCGGGGCTTGTACCTTTCCTTGTTGGGTGCGATTTCGACAGACAGCTTATTCTCCTCGTCCTTATACGACGCCGTAATATAATAACTTTCAATGAAGCCGCTCGGCATCATCTTGACGGCCATATACGTCATTGAAGGTAGGTGCTCCGCGGAAAAATCCTCGCTGAATTCCGGCTTGCTGACCAGCTTCGCGTCTCGCAACCGTTCCTGGAAGCTGATAATTAAAGTCCGGTCATCGACCGGCTTTTTGGTGCCAGTCATGACCACCCGCAAATTAACCTTATCACCGATTTTGTAGGAAATGCCTGGGGTCTTTTCGAGGTCGGCATTTTCCAGATTCAATGCGCTGTTATCGTTCGGATAGTAGTTATAAGACTGGGCGGAGCTCATCACTTTTTTACCGTTGCTATCCTGGGTCGAAAAGATGGTTTTAAGGTAGCCGAATTTCTTTATTTCTTTCTTGTCTACCTCCACCGACCACTCGCCCTTCTGATCGCTCGTGCCCTCGGCCTCCTTGACTGTCTCCTTCTTTAATTCATAAACAAACTTCTTGATTTTAACTTTCTCGATCGGGTCATAATATTCCCCGTCTGGTCTTTCTTCATAATAATACCGGACAACTTTGGCCAAAACCTTGATTCCGACGGCCGGCCTGCCGATCATGTTTTCCTCAGAGCTCGTTGCCAGCTCCAGGTCGTTAGCCTTGCTCTTGAACACCAAGGCGTTGCCTTTTTCTGAAGCCTCGGATTGCAGATAGACCTTGGGGGCATAAATACTGACATAAGCCTCTCCCCAAATCTCGCCCTCCTCCGGCAATTGCGGCTTGACCGAGAATCTCAGACTGTTGGGATAAGTCGTCCAAGAATCGGAATATTGGTCGCTAGTCTCTTCAAAATAATAACCGGGGGTGTAGGAGAGTTCGGCTTCTCCTTGATCATTGGTCCTGACGGTTCCATTATTATCACCGCGCCAATAAATGGAATAATTCAAATCCATGTTTTTGACCGGTGTGCCATCGAAAAAATTAACCTTCACTTTGGCCTTAACCGGGACATCCGTCACAGAAAAGCTCTTTTCTGGCACAACCTCTATCTTGTAAAGCGGCTTTTCAAAAGAAAAGACCTCGATTCCGGATTGGGTAATCGTCTCGTCGTCATAGCTGACAACAAGATTGTGGTACCCCGAAGGAAGTCCGGCGAAATCAAGCTGCCCCTCGATCGTGTCGAATGGCGAAACCATGACCTCTTTTTCAATATAGTCATCCAAACGGACTTTGACTTTCTTCTGCCTCAAGTCGAAGCTCCTGCCTTTGACCACTCCCCAAAAATGAACCGTGTCCGTCAGGCGATATGCGTAACGATCAGTATTAAGATAACCCTGAAAATAGTTGCGACGCTTCTGCATGATGCGCCCGGCATCGGGAGCAACTGTTTCGCCAACACCTTCCCCCTTGAAGAGCAAGGTCGTGCCGGAATTATCATCCTTATCCGAGCTGGAATCAAACTTTAGCAGGCCGTCATTATCAGTCTGCCCCAGCTGCTTCTCGGTTCCTGCCTTATCAAGCAAACTCACCCTGACGCTGGCAAAAGGTTTTTTATTGGCAAAATCATATGCCCAAATGAGACCATCACCGTTGATTTCCGAATAATAGTACGCCAATGGAGAAACCCTGATGAAAGCGTAATCCGTATCATCTCCGACTGACAGCTTGGCCACATAAAAACCGGCGTCCAATTTACGTGGCAGCTTGATCAATCCATAGCTGTCACCCTCAGCGCGCTTCAGCAACTCCGGCCTGAACTTGGCGACCTCTTGCACTCCGGAGCCAGGCTTGAAGGGCTCCTTATTGAAGTTCGACCAGCCATACATGCGGTCGCGATAATCATAAAAATCTTTTAAAAATCCTGCTGTATCGGCGTATCGGCTAAACACTGCCTCCGATGTGGTGGCGTCGCCGCTTGCCTCCAAAAATCCTTCCTTATCAGTCGATAGTTCAAAATAATCATTGCCCCATGACATACTCGGCGCGTATGCGCCAGAATCGCCAGTGGCGGTCTCAAAAGAAAATGACTTATCCTCCATGAGCTCTTCATTTTTCTCGCCAGCCTGATAGCCCTTCTTTATCGTGACCTTGTACAACGTTTTTTCTTTCAAGTCGCCCTCGGGCACGAAAGTGATCTTGTTTATTCCAACCTCGAATCGACCCTTGATGCTCGGCTCGATGGCGAAATATTTTCCGGCGTCACTACCGATATCCAACCGGTTCATCGTCACCTCGATTCCCGTGTTGACCGGCACCCCGGTCGCCTCATTGTTCGGCAATGATTCATCGATATCGAAATCCTCTTTGACATTGAAGGCCCAAGAATAATCATGATCAAGCTGCATCTCGGTGCCGGTGGCGGTCTGAATCTTATATATCACCCCATCCGATAATTCTTCCTTGGGCGTAAGCTCATACTCATTATTGAATGCGCCGCCTTGGCTGGCAGCCAGAACGCTATTCACCAATGACGTAAGCAAAGACTTCTTTTCTTTTGCTTCGAATTTTACCTGCGGGTCGAATTTCAAATTCTTTTCGATTTCTCCTGCGGATAATTTCTTGTTTGAAGACAGGATAAAGGCCGCGCCCTTTTCAATGCCGTTAAGGTCAGCCCCTTTAACCGACAATGACAGCTTGAGCTTTCCAGTCGCGTCATTTTGCGAACTCAAAAAACTGAAGGCCGCCAATCCGGCGCCGGCAACAACCAGACACGCGAGCGCTGCAACGATGATTTTTTTAAAATTAGGGGTCTTGGCAACGCTTTCTTGCGGTGTCACCCCCGAAACCTGTTGTACTTCTTGGTCTTTTAGAAACATATCTTTTGTTTTATTAAAAAACTACTAACCTAAGTACTTTCACTATATAATCATTTCGATTAAGTATCAATGAGGAAATGAGGGATAAAAAAGCCCCGCTCCTTGTGAGAGCGGGGGTGAATGTGCTTGGTTTCAATAACTATGAGCCGGAGAACATGGCCAACTGGTCGAAGCGGCTGGAAACCCGGCGCAGATCATCCCTTTCCCCGGCGATGCTGACCGTATGAAGGAAGACCTTCTCAGTTTTGCGCCGTTGCAAGATGTGTTCCTCATCGACCGATTCTGTTCCGTCGGTCACCAGCAGGGCGCGGGCCTCGTCGAACTTGCCCGACTTGATCATATCGAAGATGGTGTCGAGCGCCAGGTTGATATCGGTACCTCCCTCGGGGCTGAGAATTTCCCTAAGCTTCCTCTTCACCGCCTCGGCCGACTTGCGGTCAAAAACGTGATACACGCCCTTGATTACTCCGGAATATACCAAGAGGTAGAGCTCGGCCTGCTGCTCGATACAACGATCGATTATCGCCTCGCAAAGGCCGATGGCCCACTGGGCGCGCCCGTATTTCTCCATACTGCCCGATCCGTCGAAAGCGGCGAAAAGGACGCGACGTCCGCTGCCGTAATACTCGTGATATTCTGACACCAGCAAGTTGTTGGCGGAAAGGCGGCCATAAAACTGTTCATCATCAAGCATGTGGGCCGACGGGAGTATCGAAGAGAACTCGCCCGCACCTTTGATCGGCCTGACATTGTAATTCGAGGTCGGCACGATCGATTGCCTGGGTAAAGTCCCGGGCAGCTGGATATCAGAAACCACTTCGCGGGTCGAAAACTCGATCGACTTGACTATCGAGCGCAACAGTTCGTTCTTGCGCGCCATGTCTTCGCGAGCGCGCCGTTCACGTTCTTCCTGGCTCGGTCCTGATTGCTGATTGTCGCCTCTCGATCCTCCTCCTTCTCCTTGATTCCCGGGAAAACCGCTCTGTTCTTGCTGCTGTTCTTCCTGGCTATTCCTGATTTTCTTCCAGAGATACCAGGCCAATGCTGCGGCCGCTGCAACAGCTGCGGCGCCTGCTAATAATGGTAAAAGCAAAGCGATCACCTCCTGGGTTAGTTGGTCATGCCGGCAAATGTCGCTGCGTGTCCCCTGATAGCTGAAGTCTTGTCAGTGATTATGCCGGAGGCCCTTTTTGAAAGCGAAGCTACCTGGTCGTTTTCCGGAACGATGATCTCAACTTGCCTTTTCAGGGACATGAGATTCTCGCCAAGCTGCTTCAGCGCCGTGATGTCAGCAGCTGCCGACGGGTCGATCTGGTCGAGCTCTTTGATCAGGCCTTCAAGGGCGATGTACTGCGCGTGGTCAAGCTGCATCTTCTGCTCTTCCTTCACCTCTTCGATGATCTTGGCAGCGATTTTTACCCACATCTCTTCTTCAGCAGCGGTGGTACCGAGCACCTGTTTCAGGGCCACGATATCTTCGGCTACGACTTCCTCGCGGCCGTTCAAGATGGCGTTTACTTCGGCAACCTGTGAGGCCCAGCAAAGCCGCCGATCAGAAATCTCCGGAAGGATTATTCCCGGGAGCTTATCGCCGCTGATGGCGGCGCGTCGTTGGATGCGGTATTCCTGCATACCCTGAGCCAGCTTCCTGAAAATCAATTCGCTCTTGATGATCGATGGCGGCTCAAGCGTCAGGCGCGACAGTTCGTTGATCAGATTGATCGAAAGCCGTCCGGACAGGTTGGTGACGTTGCCTCCCTGGAAGCGAAGCAGCATCTCGGTGATTTCTGCGGGGTCAGACAGGTAGTCGACGTAGGCCATGAAAAGGAAACGGTCGAGCACTGCCCAGGCTTCGGGGTGGCGTTCCAGGAAAGTCCCGGGGTTGGTGTTGGTATCACAGTAGGCTGTAATGAGCGGGATGCTCAGATTCTGCCTTCCCCGCACCATGCGCCGTTCGTTCAAGGCCGACAAGGTCGACCTGAGCAGCGGCATGTTGGCGTCCAGGAATTCTCCGAGGCGCGCCACGTTCGCTTCCGGCAGCATGCCGGAAACGTTGTGCTCCAATACGCCTTCTTCCCTCATCTTCTTGGGGTTGTAGGGTCCGAAAAGCGCGTCCTCGGTCATGAACATCGACAGCTCGGCATGGAAGCCGTTCGCCTCGGTCAAACCGCTGTACAGGACGTCGAAGATGGCGGTTTTGGAGGTTCCCGGAGGTCCGAAGGTCAGGAGGTGCTGTTTCTGCACCATGGCAAATCGGAGATTATCTATCACCCGATCCCGTCCGACGAAGCACTTCTTCAAGTCGTCAAAAAACTGGTTATACGTCAACACCGCGCTCGTCAAATCCTTCCCTCCCAGCCTACAGTTGCATTTTTGCATCACTTTCTCCTTTCGTTGCCTCTTGGGCGTTGTGATATGTTGCAGCTCATCTGCACCATAGTTATTTGTTGTTTTTAAGAACATTTGCCAAAAAACGGCAATCATATACTAAAGCATGATTTTTATTATTAGTCAATACTAAAATCAGCCAAAACTGCAAAAAACAGCCCTATTAGGACTGTTTTTGCTTCTTGAGCGGGTAGGGGGAATCGAACCCCCATCTCTACCATGGCAAGGTAATGTAATAGCCATTATACCTGCCTGCCGGCAGGCAGGCGATACCCCTCTTTGAGAAATTTAAAAGCAGGGAGCGGGTAGGGGGAATCGAACCCCCATCTCTACCATGGCAAGGTAATGTAATAGCCATTATACGATACCCGCTCTCTGCCTTTAAGACTGCTTGATACTAATTGTGGAAAAATAGAAAAAGCTTTGTTCGAGCTTTTTACTAAAGGTTAGTATAGATAATTTTATTATTTTTGGCAAGAGGTTGTAAATAGTCTGGAATTATACTAGAATTAAGCAATTATATGCCAACTTTAGCCTACAACAAACGCGCCAAATTCGACTACGACATCAACCAAACCTACGAGGCTGGGCTGGTTTTGTCTGGCCAAGAGGTTAAATCAGTAAAAACCGGTCATGTTAGCCTAAAAGGCGCGTTCGTCACAGTCAAAGCCAGCGGGCCGAAATTGCCTGAACTCTATCTGATTAATGCTCATATTCCGGTTTACAAGCACGCCAGCAAAGTTGATGGCTACGATCCCTACCGTTCACGCAAGCTGCTTTTGAAAAAGAAAGAGATCAACTATCTGATCGGCAAGAAGCAGGAACAAGGCTTGACACTGGTTCCGATTAAAATCTATACTAAACGCAGCTTACTTAAGCTAGAGTTCGGCATCGGCAAGGGTCGTAAGAAATACGATAAACGGGAAGTAATCAAGAAACGGGAATCTGACCGCACCCTAAAAACCTTGACCAAGCACCGTCTCCAATAGTATCTAGACACTATCATGGGGATGACGGGCATCGATAGTGAAGAACTTTGAAAACACTCAAGCCGGCGCTGAATCATCGCCTAAAACTGGTTCAAATTCATAAGTGCCAAAAACACTTTAGCCAAAGGCTTTACCTGGAAGGTACCTGCCTTTGCACCTGTTGCCGCTTAATAGCCGCAACCATCCGCCGCGGGTAGTCTCTGGTCTCGCGATCCGGGTGTTATTCTTCAGAGATAGGCAATCGAAGGCCCTGGTCGTTTGTCCGAAATTTCAGGGATCGCTGTAATCGCTTTTGCCACTTTTGATGATTACAGCTAGACAAATAAAGTAGCTACGGCTTGTAAACTGTTTTTAAAAACTTCATTAGACAGGAGTTCAACTCTCCTCATCTCCACAGCACTAAGCTCCGGTTTCGGAGCTTTGGCATTTTCCATCGCAAGCCGTGGTGGCGGAATGGTATACGCGGCAGACTTAAAATCTGCTGAGAGCAATCTCGTGAGGGTTCGAGTCCCTCCCGCGGCACAATAAAAAAACATCCTCCATGGTGGGGGGATGTTTTTTTATTGAATTTGCTTATTTCTTAACGTTCCAATCGTGCAACTTCTTTATGACTTTTCGATTGGTCATCGAATTTTCCAGATAATGGTAATAATCATGTGAGTTGATACGCTCGGCCACTTCAGGGTTGTTCGGATAATGGCTCAGGATATGACGGATCTCTTCTTCAATCTCTTCCTTCTCGACAGTAACCTTCTCGTCGATGGCAATCTGACGGATAATCAAAGACGATTTGACTCGTTTCACGGCGTCGGGTGTCATATCCAGCATGATTTGTGCGCGACTCTTTTTCAGGCTAGACAGATAGTCATCAAAATTAGCTCCTTGATGCTCGACATCATGCTCAAGCTCGTGCATCATGGTGTGCGTTTCGCGCTCGACCATCTGCTCCGGAATATCGCCGAACTTGCTAGTTTCGATCAGCTTGTTCAATAATTCAATCTCGATCTTCTGACCGGCCTGCTGTTCCTTTTCCTTCTCAATTGATTTCTTGATGTCTTCTTTCAGCAACTCGACTGTGCGGGAGCCGAAACCGACAGCGAACTGGTCATCCAGCTCGGGCAATTCGCGCTTGTACACGTCCTTGATCTTTACTGCGAAATCAACCATCTTGCCAGCAAGATTCTTCTGATGATGGTTCTCCGGGAAGTGCAGAGCGAAGGCGCGCTCATCACCCTTCTTGGCGCCGATCAGTTGCTTATCGAAACCCGGAACGACATAGCCCTTACCCATAACAACGGCGGTGTCCTTGGCTTGACCGCCTTCAACCGGGACGTTGTCGATGGACATATTAATGTCAACCACGATCTTGTCATTCTCTCCGACCGCCTCTTCGCTGATAACTTCCTTCACTCGCATCTCTCTGAGCTCGGAGAGCAGCTTGGCTACGTCTTCATCATCAACCTTGACCTTGTCCTGCTTCATTTCCAAATCCTTATACTGGCCCAGTGTAACTTCGGGCAGTTTGGTGACAATAACCTTGTATTCAAGCGGGTTGTCTGGCGCCAATTTTGTGATATTAACCTCAGGTTGGCCGATTATGGTTTCCTTAACCTCATCTTCAAGCACTTTGCCCAGGGTCTTATTGATCACGAAGCGGGCGGCCTCTTCATAAATCGGCAGTTCGCCGATTTTCAATTTCATCGCCTCGAAAGAAGCTTTGCCTGGACGGAAACCCTCGATCTTAACCTCGTTCGACAGCTTTTCGACAGCGCGAGAAAGATATTTCTTAACCTCTTCAGCCGGAACTTCGATCAATAATTCGATCTGTCCCTTCTCTAAATCCTTGCGTTCGATTTTCATAACTATTTTAATATTAATTAATCAAAGGGAGGGGAGAGTTGGTCTCTCCCCTCATTGGTCGAGGCGGCTGCCTCGCTACTTTAGTCGGGTAAGCTTGAGCGCTATGCGAAACTGGTTTTGAGTAGGGCGATACCTTTTCTGATATGCGCCGAGTGGCAGCTGATCTGATGACCGGTGCTGACAACTTTGAGACCGATGGTCGTCAGTATTCCGCTCACCTTGCAGTGCTGGGGCTTGTGCGAGCTGACAACGGTCACCTTGCCTAAGCCGCGGATCTTGGCTACCACATTCAACTCTTTCTTTTCTACACCATGTCTGCGTGGCTCACGTCCATTTTTCATACATTACCTCCGCTTGGTAGTATGGCGCATTATTGCGCCGGGTTAAATGTACGAGCTTGATTGCTCAGCTGCGGAGATGATCAATCCATCTCCGCAAAGAAAAATCAAATTATACTAACAGTCCGATAATCAGCAAGGCCACGATATTCATGATCTTGATCATCGGGTTGATGGCCGGACCGGCGGTATCCTTATACGGATCGCCGACGGTGTCTCCGGTCACGGCTGCCTGATGGGCAAAACTGCCCTTGCCGCCATGATGGCCTTCTTCGATGTATTTCTTGGCGTTATCCCAAGCGCCGCCGCCAGAGGTCATAGAAATGGCGACGAAGATGCCCGTAATGATCGAGCCGACCAAGAGGCCGCCCAGGGCCTCGATGCCCAGGAATAAGCCGACCAAAATCGGAGCGGCAACCGGGATTAAGGCCGGGATGATCATTTCGCTGATAGCCGCCTTGGTGACGATATCAACAGTTTTTCCATAATCCGGCTTGTCAGTTCCCTGCATGATGCCTGGCTTCTCCCTGAATTGGCGGCGGACCTCCTCAACGACTGCACCAGCGGCGCGGCCTACGGCCTGCATCGACAAAGCGCCGAAGTAGTAAGGCAAAAGACCGCCGATTAGCAAACCGGCCAAGACGAACGGGTTATCAATAACAAACACGAACTCCTTGCCCGAAACAGCTGTCAGACTGTGGGTGAAATCAGCAAAAAGCACCAAAGCAGCTAAAGCGGCTGAGCCGATGGCATAGCCCTTGGTTACGGCCTTGGTGGTGTTGCCGACTGCGTCGAGGGGATCAGTAACGTTGCGCACATCTTCTCCCATCTCAGCCATTTCGGCGATGCCGCCTGCGTTATCGGTAATCGGACCATATGAATCGATGGCTACGATAATTCCGGCCATCGAAAGCATGGCCATCGCCGCCACGGCGACGCCATAGATACCAGCCAAAGAAAAGGCACCCAAAATAGCGGCAACGATCACGATGACCGGAGCGGCGGTGGACTTCATCGACACGGCTAAGCCAGTGATGATGTTGGTGCCGTGGCCAGTCTCGGATGATTTAGCGATATCTTTGACTGGGGAATACTTAGTAGAAGTATAATATTCAGTGATGACGACCATGGCAGCAGTTACGGCCAGACCGATCAATGACGCCCAATAGATGTTGATTGAAGTGATTTTTAGTCCGGCATCGGTAATGATGGAGTCGCCCAGAATATACTTGGTGACCGGATAAAAAGCGGCTGCGGCCAAGACGCCAGCCACGATCAAGCCTTTGTACAAAGCGCCCATGATATTGTTACTCTTGCCCAGCTTGACGAAAAAGGTACCGATGATAGATGTAATGATAGAAATCGCACCCAGAACCAAAGGATAGACCACTATATTGTCTACGCTATCCATCTTGCTGAACATCAGCGAGCCAAGAACCATGGTGGCCACAGAAGTCACAGCATAAGTCTCAAACAAGTCGGCAGCCATGCCAGCGCAATCTCCGACGTTGTCTCCGACGTTGTCGGCGATTACGGCCGGGTTACGTGGGTCATCTTCAGGAATTCCTGCTTCGACTTTACCGACCAAGTCGGCGCCGACGTCAGCTGCCTTGGTGAAGATGCCGCCGCCCAAGCGAGCGAATATGGAAATCAACGAACCGCCGAAACCCAGACCGATCAAGGCGTGGGTGTCCTTGGTCACGAAATAAAAACCGGCCGTTCCCAAGAGGCCCAAGCCGACCACCAGTAATCCGGTGACGCTGCCGCCGCGGAATGCGACGTCGAGAGCTTTCTGCATGCCGCCGCGTGCCGCTTCAGCGGTGCGGACATTCGCGCGGACTGATACATTCATGCCGATGTAACCGGTCAAAGCCGACAAGCCGGCACCGATAATGAAGGCGATGGCCGTTTTCCAGCCCAGACTCGGCACGAAGCCGATTATGATGAACAGTACAGCGGCCACCACAGCGACGGTCTTGTACTGGCGGTTAAGATAAGCGCGAGCGCCTTCTTGGATCGCCTTGGCGATGTCCTGCATCTTCTCATTTCCTGCAGACAGCTTAGTTACCATTTTGATGAGCACTGCGCCATAAATGATGGCCAACAGCGCACTTCCCAAAATTAATCCGATAATCATAGATTTCTTTGGAGCTTATTATTATTAATTATCTTCCTCATTGACTTCCTCGTCGTCGCTTTCTTCCGCAACCTCTTCAACCGCGGTCGGTGCTGCCGACTGGCCGTTAGTCACGATATCGATCTTCCAACCGGTCAAGTGGGCGGCCAAGCGGGCGTTCTGACCGCCTTTGCCGATAGCTAATGATAGCTGATCTTCTGCCACGGTCACAACGGCTCGGCGGTCATCGTCCTTGACTTCGACGCCGACAATCTTAGCCGGGGCTAAGGCGTTGGCGATAAAGCGGGCCGGGTCCTCATCGTAACTGATGATATCGACCTTTTCGCCTCCTAATTCCTGGATAATGGTCTGGATGCGAGCGCCGCGCTGCCCGACGCATGAGCCGATCGGATCAACCTTATCAGAGCTGGTGTAAACCGCTACTTTGGAGCGATGTCCGGCTTCGCGGGCAACCGACCTTATTTCAATCAAGCCGTTTGATACTTCTGGGATTTCGAGATAAAACACTTTCTTCAAGATCTCATCCGAGGTGCGGGACAAGATTATTTCCGGGCCCTTAGGTGAAAGACGCACCTCTTTGACGTAAACCTTGACCCGGTCGCCTATATTGTAGCGCTCACCATGGATCTGTTCGTCGGGCAGCAAGATGCCGATAGCCTTGCCAAGGTCGACGAAAACCACGCCGCCTTCACGCCTTTGGACCACGCCGCCGACGACTTCGTGTTCTTTATCCTTGAATTCTGAAAAAACCATATCGCGCTCAGCCTCTCGCAAGCGCTGGATAATCACCTGCTTGGCAGTCTGGGCAGCCATGCGTCCATAGGAGGCGGGCGGCTCAAGCTTGATGCGCAGTTCTTCTCCGAGCTTGATGGTCTTTTTGATCAATTTGGCATCCTTGATCTGCATCTCGGTCTTGGGATTGAACTTCTTTTCACCTTCTTCACCCTCGATATACTCCTCGACGGCTTCCTCTTCGCCCTCGACCAGCTCCTCTTCGGGAAGGTCTTCGACGACCAGCTTTACATCATAAACCTTTGACTTGCCGGTTTCCGGGTCAAATTCGACTTTGATGTTCTGGTTCTTTTCACCGAAATCTTTGCGATAGGCGGCGGCCAAGGCTGATTCGACCGTTTCTAGAACTGCGTCATAGCTCAGGCCTTTCTCCTCGCAAATCTGTTTGATAGCATTGCTGATATCTGACATGAATTTATATTTAAAATTATTTAAAGTCTCTGTTGCCAAATGCACGATTAATTCTGCAATAGCGCCTTATTGGTTGAAAAAAAAGCTAATTGTAAAAATACAACTAGCCTTATTTGCATACTACTAATATATTATGTATTTGTCAAACTTTAAACTAAAAACGTCATCCGGAACCGACTTTAGGTATTTGAAAAGGCCTCCTTGGAAGGGGGCCTTTTGGTTGGCGATTTATGAAGCCTTTAGGTGTGTCGAAGCACCATAACTACATGACCGTCGGGAAATTCGATGCGGCGGGATTGGGCGACTTTGCTTTTGAATAGTCGCCTCATTCGCTTGAGCTCCCTAAAGAACGAGAGGGGCAAAAAGCGGGTCGGTTCACTGCTGGTTGAGGGGTCAGCCACTTCTTCAATGGACAGCTCCTGGGCGCAGCAGGGGTGATCGGAAAGATCAGGAATCATGCCCTGGGCTCTCAATGCCCTTATCTCCGCTATTTCCGAGGGCTCAAGAAGTTCCGGTGCCAAGCACGCGTCGCTCACATGAGATTCGAACCTGGCCGCGGATGCGTCCTCGTCTTCTACCACTCCTGGGAATAGTTCGCTTACGGTAAACTCCTCTCCGCCCAAAAAGCTGAACGGTTCCTGGTCAAACAACAGCTCTCTCGTCGTTTTTCTTGCCATGTCTTGCCTCCTCAGTGCAGGATGTGGCGCACTCTGGCGCCGGATAAATGTTCAAATATCCTCCAATCTACCACTCATCATATCACAAGTCAACCCGAAAAAAATACCGCCGGCGGTATGCCGGCGGTATTGTATATCTGAATATCTTACATCATTGGGGGACGTGGTGGTCTCGGTCGGTCGTTATATGGTCTGTCACCTCCGCGACGATTACCGCCTCGGTCGTTACCCTGACGTTCGAAGCCGCCTCGATTGAAGCCACCGCTTTCGCCAGAAGCCTTACCTTTTTCCTCTTTCCATAGCGGTTCGTTTTCCGTCAATCCGAGCATGGTCAGGTTGATGCGTCCCTTCTCATCGACTTCCTTGATCTTTACTGTAACTGTATCGCCGACATTCAAGAAGTCTTCCGGCTTGCCGATGCGATATGGCGCTAGTTGAGAAACGTGCACCATTCCGTCGGTCTTCGGACCGATCTCGATGAAGGCGCCGAAGTCGAGCATGCGCACAACGGTGCCGGTCAGCACCTCGCCGACTTCATACTCGCGAGCGATATTCTTGATCCATTCGATCGCCTGTTTGGAGCGTTCTGCATCATTGCCGCAAACCATCACCAATCCGTCATCCTCGATGTCGATTGATACGCCGGTGGCGGCAATAATCTCATTGATAACCTTGCCACCGGAACCGATGACATCACGGATCTTATCAGGATTGATATGAAAGCTGACGATGCGCGGAGCATATTGCGACAATTCCGGACGCACAGCCGGAATCGCTTCCTTGATTACATCTAAAATCTTCAAACGTCCGTTCCTGCCCTGGCGCAAAGCCTCCTTGACGATCGCTTCGTCCAAGCCGATGGTCTTAGTGTCGAGCTGTATGGCGGTGATGCCATCTTCAGTTCCAGTCACTTTAAAGTCCATGCCGCCTTCGCCGTCTTCCAAATCCTGGATATCGGTCAAAACTTGCCATTTGCTCATATCATGATTCGAGGCTAGGCCGATAGCAACGCCGGCGACCGGTTTCTTGATCGGCACGCCTGCATCCATCAGCGCCAAGGTCGAACCGCAGGTTGCACCCATCGAAGATGAGCCATTCGAACCCAAGGTTTCCGAAACGACGCGAATGGTATACGGGAATTCTTCGCGACCTGGCAGAACTGGCAGCAAGGCTTTTTCAGCCAAGGCCCCATGACCGATGTCGCGGCGGCTCGGCACGCCGATATTCTTGACTTCACCAACCGAAAACGGCGGGAAGTTATAATGATGCATATAGCTCTTGGTGCCAGCGCCTTCGATGCCTTCGAGATTCTGCTCCAGGCCGGGAGCGCCTAAAGTGGCGACCGACAAGACTTGGGTCTCGCCGCGCGAGAATAGGCCGGAACCATGGGTGCGGGGCAACAAAGAAACTTCAGAGGTCAGTGAGCGGATTTCTTCGAGACCACGGCCATCGACACGCTTGCCTTCCTCTAAGATGGCGCGAGTCACTTCAGCTTCGATAGCCGGGAACAACAGCTTGTTGATCGCCTTGCTGCGGCGGTCCTTGCCGATGCCCTGTTCAAAGAGATAGATGTCCAAACGATCCTTCAGTTCGCCAACTGCGGCTTTCCGCTGACCCTTGGAATTAAGCTCCTTATCAAACAAGATATTCTTGACGTTCTGATCAAGCCAAGCCTGAGCCGTCGCCAAAACCTTTTCAAATTCCTTTTCGGCCTCCAATTCTTCCGGGTGAACCAGCTTTTTCTTTTCTGCGAACGGACGAGCCTCGATCAAGCCCTTGAACTTCTCAATTAACTCGATAGCCGGCTGCATCTCACGCTGTCCCAGCATGATCGCTTCCAATACCTCATCTTCCTTGATTTCCTTGGCGCCGGCTTCGATCATGATGGTGCGCTTGTCAGTGCCAGCGACAATCAGATCCAAGTCGCTGTTCTCGCGCTCGGCATAAGTCGGGTTAAGGACCAGCTTGCCCTCGACACGTCCGACACGGATGCCGGCAATCGGTCCATTCCAATCCAAACCGGAAATAGACAGGACGGTTGAAGCGGCAACCAGCGAAATGATATCGTGGTCGTTCTCCTGGTCGGCAGACAATACGGTGATGATGATCTGCACATCCTTGCGCGAACCATCTCTGAACAATGGGCGGATCGAGCGATCAATCATGCGTCCGGTCAGGACAGCGTCTTCAGTCGGACGACCCTCACGTTTGAGCCAGCGTGAGCCCTTGATGATGCCAGCGGCATACAAGCGCTCTTCAAGCTCGACGGTCAAAGGGAAGAAATCAACCATGCGCTCTTCTTTGGCTTCGACGACAGTCGCCAAAACCATGGTTTCGCCGTATTGGACAGTGACGGCGGCGGTGGCCTGCTTGGCCAGCTTGCCGGTCTTGATCGTCAAGGTCCGGCCAAGCCATTCAGTGCTAAGCACTTTTTCTTGTGACATACTTTTTCTTTTTCGGCCTGGCCGACAAACTACAGGACTATGAGTCATAACCCACAGCACTATCTGTTTGCCAGCCAAGCTTATGTTAATAATTATCAGCTAACGCGATAAAGGGGGCGGCAAAGCCGCCCCCTCCTTTTGTATATGTTATCGCAATAAGAATCTCCTATTCTCGCTCAGATTAATGAAATCATCGGCTTCTTCGATCAATTTCGATGAAGTCGTCTGGCGGAAACCGACCACTTCTACCAAGCAGCCCGTGGTGTTCTGCAGATAGTTGACGAGCGGGATATAATCGCCATCGCCGGTGACGAGCACGATCACATCCAGCTTCGAAGCTAGCTTGATCGCGTCGATAGCGATACCGACATCCCAATCAGCTTTCTTCATGCCGCCTGCAAAAATCTGCAAGTCCTTCATCTTGACCTCGAATCCCTGCTGGGACAAGGCCTCGAAAAAAGGCAGCTCTTCTTCACCCTCGGTCTTGACCGCATAGGCGGTGGCGCGAATGAGCTTGCGCTCGGCCACGGCAGCGTTCAAGACTTCTTTATAGTTAACGCGGCGCTTGAACAGGTTTTTCGCGGAGTGGTACATGTTCGATACGTCGACCAGGACACCAACGCGTTGCTCCTTGTGTTTTATCATATGGATATTATTTCTCCGACAATTCGGAGCAGGCCTTACGCAGCCTCTTCAACGACCTCTTCTTCCGTTTCCGACTTCAACACATCGCCAGCCATCATGGCTTCTTCGATGCGCTTGCGCTCCTCTTCTTCCTCAATCATCTTCTTGGCAATCTTCAGCTTAAGCTTCTTGGCCAATTCGCCGAAAGCGGCTTCGTCTTCCTTTTGCAGATACTTCAGCAATTTTCGGCGTTCGTTGACCTTCTTCAGAAGGCCGCGACGGGAAGAATGATCCTGCTTGTGGCCTTTCAAATGATCGGTCAAGCGTTCGATTTCTTCAGTCAGGATAGCGATTTGCACCTGAGAAGAACCGGTGTCGTTAGCGTGGGTGCGGAACTTCTGAATGATCCGCTGTTTGACTTTTTTGTCCAACATTCGTTTTTCGTGTCCCTATCCGAGAGTCGGGTAACCTCTTTTTCCGAAGAAGCGCCTTACATTATATATACGCAAGACATCCGAGGTCCAAGAAAGGGTCATTTATTTATTAAAATACTTCCAAACCATAACACAAAGGCTATTTTTTTTCAAGGCTTTGACTTTTCTGACCTTTTTTGCTACAATTTATATTACTAATGACTAATATTTGCCAAAAAATTGGCAAATTTGTCATTTTTGCCCCCGTAGTTCAACGGATAGAACACCAGCCTTCTAAGCTGGTTACGTAGGTTCGACTCCTGCCGGGGGTACTGAAATTCATTTTAGGCACGGTCTTGCCAGAACGGTTTTTTTACAGTATATTATTTTAGTCCATTCAGCATGGACTTTATGGTGGCTATCGTATAGCGGTTATTACACCGGCTTGTGGTGCCGATTATCAGGGTTCGATTCCCTGTAGCCACCCCAAAATATAAAAAACGAGCCAAGCAAGCTCGTTTTTTATATGATTAACTCATTTGCCTTTTTCTAAAATCTTTACTATACCCTGGTTCGCATTCACCTCGATCAAATCTCCATCCTTGATCGCCTCAGTCGCGATCTTAGTGGCGATGACGCAAGGCTTCTGCATTTCTCTTGCAACGATTGCCGCGTGAGATGTTATGCCGCCCTGATTCGTCACAAAGGCTGCCGCCTTCTTCATGCCAAGTATGTAATCCGGCGTAGTCTCGGGGGCGACTATTATTTCACCCTCGCCAACTTTGCCAATGTCCTTCGCCTCCAAAACGATTCTGGCAATGCCTTTCGCAATGCCATTAAAGGCGCTCAAACCCGTAAACTCGTTTAGCGATTCGCTAGGCTTATATAAATACGAAAATTTATTCGTCATTACGGCCAATTCTTTTCCGTATATAAGCCTTATGCCCTTTTTGTCTGCCACGATTCCGAATTCATTCTTTCTGGCTTTGATATTTTTCGGCTTCCGGCCGTTCTTAACTAATGCAACAACCTCCTCAGGGATCATCCTCATCACATCCTCAAACTTAAGCTTGCTCTTTTTGGCCACCTCCTTTAACTGATCAAAGTATTCATAAGACACCATGCTGAACACCTCGGCTAAGTTCGTCCTGATGAAAGAAATTTCCGAACCGACATCTACACACTTACGCAAACGTTTATCCAGTTTTATGGTTTTCGAGTGCGATTTACGGACCGCAGTCAGCTCTTTTCTATCAGACTTGATTTTTTCAAGCGTTAAAGTCGGCTCGCCCGTATAAAAACTTGCGCCGAACCAGCCGAACTCCTCAAGGATCTCTTCAGCTGGCATCTTACTTGAAATAGCTTTACCATACCCGCTTGAAGGCGTTTCCTTTCTCAATAACATTTGCGAAACCAGGTCTTGATATGGATACTTTAAATCATTGCAGACTCTTTTTGCGTAGTGTTCCAAATTCACATCGACATACCGAGATAATAGCGACAAAGTAAACACCTCGTAAAGTTCCATTAAAAACACTGATAAATTTTTATCACTCTTCAGCCTGATGAGCTTCTTCGTGTGAATGTCGCACAATTTGAAATACTGATTCAACCATTCGCTTTTTCCTTCCAAACTCGCGATTATCTCCGGCCTTACTAAATCGAAATCAGTTTGCAGGGTAAAATAATGGCCGTCTGTAAATATGCTTTTACCAGAAATCAAATTCTTCAGACCCAACTCTTTAACGACCTTGGTTTTTGCCATTTGATACCAAGGCGAGGCCCAAAGGGCCGTGTTTTTCCAACAACCCCAATAGTACCAATTCAATTGTTCAAGAGACGTCTGATTTTTCCTGTTCACCGTGGTGACTGGCCTGCTTTGAACGATGTAAAATTTTCCTTTTTCATACGCCCACTCGATGTCGCAAGCGAATCCATAATGCTTTTCGATTCTTGCAACAATCTTCGCCAATGTGATAATTTTTTCATCGCTTAAAACGAATAGGCTCCTTTCCTTTTTGCTTGTTTTTTTCCAAACATTGCCTCCTTGCGAACTCCTGACCAGCTTCTTCTCTTGTTCGTAATGAATCTTATCCAAAATGCAGAAAGTATCTTTTGCTACGCAATAACTGTTTGGCGTAACCAGGCCACCCACGATAGATTCGCCCAAGCCGTAGCCGGCATCAATCGCTATCTGTCGGCTATCATTCAAAACGGGATGGATGCTAAAGGCTATTCCTGAGCATTCGCTGTTTACCATCTTCTGAACAACCACCGCAACGGCCACTTTTTTATTTTCAAATTTTTGCTCAATTCGATAAAATATCGCCCGCGGAGTAAATAAAGAAGCCCAACACTTTTTAACATTCAAAAGCAATGTCTTGTCGTTTGTGTTTAAGTAGCTCTCGAGTTGACCGGCCCATGCTGCTGAGGCGCCATCCTCTGCAGTGGCAGATGATCTAACCGCCACATAGGGTGCTTTCAACGCCTTAAACCGACTTAATATTTCCTTTTCGATCTCCTTTGGAATTGAACAGGACATGATTAGCTTTCGAATTTTCCATGAAGCCTCCTCTATGGTTTGGCTGTCCTTGATATTAACACTCGCTAAAATACTAGAAATCTCTGACTCAATGTTATTTTTTTTGATAAATAAATCGAAGCTGAGTGTCATAACCACAAAACCATCCGGAACAGGGATGCCAGAATTTATCATCTCGCCCAATGATGCGCCTTTCCCGCCCGCAATGTGTGCCGATTTTTTACTCAACTCTTTAAATTTTTTTGTATACGTCATATATATGATTATATATTATTGCAGTTAAACCGAAAACCACATTCAGCAATATTATATTATTGCACAAAATAATTATTATGTCAATATATTTTGATGATAAAAAATATGATATAATTATCAATTATACTGGGTAATTATCATACTAATATCAAATATGTTTGATGAAAATGTAAAACAAGGATTGATAAACGATCTTTCTAGGCTAGGTCTAACCAAAAACGAATCATCTGTTTATATATCACTTCTCTTTCTAGGGGAGGTGGGCAGCTCTAAGATAATAAGCCAGACCAACCTACATGGACAGTATGTATATCAATCAATTGAAGCGCTTGAAAAAAGGGGGCTAGTTCAACATATAATAAAGCGGGGTCGAAAAAAATTCTCTGCAAAAAATCCATCTCAAATTTCAAAACTTGTTGATCAACAAAAAAAACTAGCAGACAATGTCGTTCTCCAGCTTCAGAAGGCCATTATCTTACCGCCCGCTCAACAATTTGAAGTTTTTCAGGGAGAAGAGTCATATGTCTCACACGAACTCAATCTTCTGAACACAGCCAAAGCTAATTCTGAACTCCTAATAATCGGCGGAGAGGGTGATAATTTTAGCAGAATACTAAGTGATAAACTTTTCGGCTATGAAAAAACCAGGAACAAGAAAAATATTAAAATTAAATATATTGGTAGTGAACCTCAAAGAGATGCGCTAAGTCTATCTAAATCTGAGAGATTAAATTTCGAATACCGCCTTCTGCCAGGATTGTTTACAGGCCTTGTTAATACGAATATCTGGTCTGATAAAATCAGCTTTAATCTTTTTGGTGAACCAGTTACAGCCTTCTTGATTCAAAATCAGCAAATTGCAGAAAGCTACAAGCAATTCTTTGATACACTTTGGAGATTGGGCAAATAGAACGGCTAAACTAAACTGAATCTAACTTCATTTTATATATTGTCCTGAACATATTATATAGCTTGCCTCTAAAAGAAAACCCTCGCTTTTTGCGAGGATTTTCTTTTATGTAAAAAACGGTAATGGTTCACTACATATAAAACCCTAACTCATGAATCCTGATGAATTCGTTTGTACTAATTTCAGTAGGTTAGCCAAAAACCGAATTTGAATAATGGATCTCTCACATCCTTTTTTTCAATTTGCTCCATTGTTTTCGGCCAGGCCAATGGTAGCTTTCCGGAAAAATTATATTTGCCAGACAAGACGTCTGTAATTCCAGCGCCCTCGGTTCCAGGCAACCAAGCCACGACGACCGCATCAACGTCCCTTAAAGCGTTCTGAACAATTAACGGTCGGCCAGACAAAATAACCAACACTACTTTATCGCTATTCTTTTTAGCTACTTGAATTCGCTTCAAATCCTCTGGCGACAATAATAACCTCTGGCGATCACCCACACCTTCAGCATAGGGCCGCTCACCCACCACTACGACTCCCACATCGGCTTTTATTGATTTGGTTCCCGTAGCCATCGCGTCGTAAATAATTTCTGAATCCTTAAACTCGTTTTTAAAAGCGCTGAGGATGGAGGTGCCAGGCGTCGTGTCCCCGTGGCCTCCTTGCCACTCGATTGTCCAACCGCCAGCCTGCATGCCTATATCGTCAGCAGCTCGCCCGACTATCAAGATCCTTCTTGGGTTTATTATGGGCAGGGCATTTCGCTCATTTTTCAAAAGCACAAGCGATTCCCGCACGGCTTGCCTAGCAACTTCACGATGGCTGCTTGAACCGATTTTTTCCAACAACCCCGATGAGTCGGTTGCCTCGTCAAATAACCCAATCGAAAACTTTGCGCGCAATATTCGCGTCACAGCATCATCGATTCTCTCTTGCTTTATGTCTCCATTTTTTATGGCCTCTGAAATCTTATCGATAAATGAATCATAATCAGACGGCAACATGACCATATCCATTCCCGCGTTGATCGAAGTTACGATATCTTGATAATAATCACCCTGTATCTGATCAATGGCTCCCCAATCGGACACCAGAAAACCCTTGAAACCGATTTCGTTCTTCAAAAGGTCGGTCAGAAGATATTTATCAGCGCTAATTTTTTTTCCATTCAATGAGCTTCGCGAAATCATGATACTCATAGAACCCGCCCTGACTGCTTCCTTGAAAGGGTCGAGCTGAGTACTTTTCAACTCATCGATGCTCATTATAATATTACCCTGATCCAACTCATATTCATTCGATGAGCCCCAGTTTTCACTCCCTTCGCCGATAAAATGTTTAGGGGTAGCAAGGACATTTTGACTGTGCAGGCCGTTAATATAGCTCTTACTCAATTCAGTTACTAAGGCCTGGTCCGTGCTATAACACTCATAAACCCTGCCCCAGCGATAATCCATCGGCATCGATAATACAGGTGCAAAATTCCAATTAGCCCCCGTGGCACTTATTTCTTCTGCCGTAATCCTGCCAATCTCTTCCACCAGCTTCGCATTCCGCGTTGCCCCCAATCCGATGTTGTGGGGAAAAATAACCGCACCATAAACATTGCCATTGCCATGAACAGCATCGACACCATACAATATCGGGATCGCTAGACGTGATTTATATGCTGCATTCTGATATTCCAAAACCATTTGACGCCAACCCTGGGGCGTATTTATCTCTGGATTTCCGCCACCTCCCGACAGCACCCCGCCAATAAGTTTTCGCGTAATATCTTCAGGCTTAACGGCATTTTTATCAACCAACACCATTTGTCCGATTTTTTCTAGAGGCGTCATTCTCAAAAGCAAATTTTTTATCCTCTGCTCGTCAGACTGTTGTTCGTCTTGGCCAGAGAATGCAAATATCGCAGCCAAACAGAGGCTGGAGATAATCAAAATTAATACGATATACTGATCTGATTTCATGATTATGGAGCTACATCTTATAAGCGACCGTTAAATCTTGGTCTATATGGTGATTTAATCAAACCTTAATTAAGTATTGATTAACTTATCAATTCGCTTAATACATCGCTAGCCATGGACAACGCTTAGGCCAGGCAAATGCTCAATTGATAAGGCTTTTTGAGCTTCTGCCCGGCAAATAATAAAAAACACCCATAACTTTTTTAATAAATGTTATGGGTGTTTTTACCAAGGAGTTCAGAATCGATTTACGGCATAGGTTGCCCCAAGGGGGGCTCGCTTCTTTTTATCAGCCAATTTCATACCAGTTAATCTTTCTGGATATGAACATTACGATTGCCAAGATTGCGAACAGTCCGATACTGCCGACCAGCAGAGAATAATCCTGGAGTTGAAGGATTGCGAAGATGAACCCGTAAACTATAATCATAATTCCAGCCTGTAGCAATGACATGCGAGAGCTTTTGAAGATGTGCCTGGAATAAAGCGTTACCATCAATATCGTCGCCGAACTGGACAGAAGATAAGCTAAATTGAAATTCAAATGCTCGCTAAGGGATAATAGCAACGAGAAGAACAAGACTAGTGCCAGCCCGACTAAAAGATATTGCATCGGATGGATGCGATTCTTGTTCATCACTTCGGAAAAGAAAAATATCAAGAAGGTCAGCGCTATAAATAGAATGGCGTATTTAATCGAGCGCGCGTTCTTCTGGTATTCGTCGACAGGGATTAAAAGATTAACGCCAAAGGCTGAAGATGACATTTCTTGGTTGCTGTCGCCTAACCAGCTTTGCGGAAAATTCCTATTAAGCTGCAACACTTTCCACTTGGCACGGAATCCATCTTTACCAACTTCCCTTTCGTCGGGTAAAAATGCTCCTCCAAAATTAGGATCCTTCCAGACGGATGCAAGCTCTGCAGCTGTCTCGCCTCCCAGGGGCACAAAATAAAGACCTTCGCTACCGTTCAAATTAAGATCAAAGGAATATGTGTTCGCCCCAGTGTTGGCAGGGCCTAGCGCTACTTTAGCGTTAACTCCCGAGTTCAGCCCGTTAGTTGTCCGACTTTTTTCAATCACCTCGCCTTCGAAAGCACGTGAATCAAATTCTCCCAGAACCATCTCACTGCCCAGCCCGGGCTTGGCATTCGCCTCTTTCCCGTTCCAGGTAATTTTTATCTCGTCCTTGATGCCCCTCATGTCAGAAATCCCTATCGAGACAAACGCGTCTTCCCACAGAACTTTATCTGACGCGATATTAAGATCTTTTAAATTCGGCTGACTGAAAGCCCCTTGAAATTTCAAATCAGAACCATAGACAGCCACCTGATAAATTCCTCTTTGTCTCATTTCGGGAGCGATAGCGCCCTTGATGGATAAGGTGTCCGGCAAGAAGTGGGCATATTCGATTTGCTCGATAGCCTTATTGTCCTGTTGAATGATCTTTTTATATGGCAGGGTCAAAATCGGTCCGACGATCGTCTGCTTATTGCCCCACTTGGCATCAATCTCGTTTATTGCCTCATTCCTCCTTTGTTCCCGCTCATCCACCAGACTGCTTATCATGGCAGTTGGGATAAGCAGCAGCAACGTCAAGAATCCGATTGCAAGAATCTTAAAAATGATAAAATTTTTGGATTTTTCAAACATATGATTTATTTAATATTAATTTATTTAAGCTAGGTGGTGATGCTTTTATTTTCAGCCTCCCAGGCTGACTTCACTCGCTCCTGATGATCGTTGGTGCCTTTTTGCAAAAGCTTGAGTATGAACCTAAGGTCTTCCGAATCCTCATCAATGACGGAAAAATATTCATGCTCAATAAAAGAGTTTTCTATTTCCAGTGCAGTGGCTAGTGCTCGCAATATTGCCACCTCGCCGGTTTGCGCTTCGGCGATTTTCCCACTGATGTAGCTCAATGATTTTTCAATCAGGTCGGTCTTGAAACGATCCTCCCTAAAATCGGCTTTGCCTTGCTCAAGACTAACCTCGATCAACTTGACCGTGTTAGCGTGAGAGGTCTCCTCCTTGACCAGCTGATGCCAAAAATCCCAATATCTCCCCTTGTGTTGGGCCGAATAAAGCAGGTACAGGTCCCGCATAGCATTTTCGTGGCGAATCATCAGGTCAATAACCGCCTGCTGATATGGCTGTATAGGCATATTAAAATTATAGCAGATTTTAAGGTCGTCCACCCGTAATATAAGCAACTTCCATGCTATTGACAAAAATAGCAAAATATTGTAATTTACTTGATTGCGAAAGCCGTTCCTTATACAACCAACCCGTACCCCAAAATACAATTCAAGCTAAAAGGAGGCTAAAAGCCATGGACAACCGATTTGATAGTCAGGTAAACCGCTGTTTGAAAGAAATGGGCCTTTCGAATCTTCTACCGATGCAGTCAGAGGCCATGTTTTCCATTCAAAGCGGCAAAGACACGTTGGTCATCCTGCCGCCGGGATCAGGCAAGTCCCTGATTTTCCAGATTCCGGCCATGCTGAGGCTGCCCAAGATGACCGTTGTCATCTCCCCGCTGATCGCCCTGATGGACGACCAAGTAAGAAAGATCAACGGGCTTCGAGGGGTACAGCTCCATTCCAACCTGGGCGCTGACCAACGCAAAGCGATTCTGAAAATGGTAGAGAAAGGCGAAATCGATATCCTTTACATCTCGCCCGAAGGGTTGTCGGCCAGCACCATCCTCAGCTACGTCAAAGCTCGCGAGGTCGGACTACTGGTAATAGATGAAGTCCACTGCGTCTCACTCTGGGGACACAACTTCCGTCCGAGCTATCTGTTCATCGACGAGATCCGCAAGCAGCTCGGCCAACCCCAGCTGGCGCTCTTCACAGCCACGGCTCCGCCGCACGTCATCGAAGACGTCAAACGAATCCTCAAGATCACCGAACTCGAAGTCATCATGGGAGAGCCGTTCCGGGACAACATCAGCTTCGAAGTGGTCCATGTCTCGAGCATAGAAGACAAGATTCTCCGGCTGGATGACGCTATCCGTTCTGCCGAGACCGGATCGATCATGATCTATACCTCGACAACCCGGCAAGCCTACGTCCTGTACAAAGCCTTGTCACAGCGGTATGCGACCTCGATCTACCACGGCAAGATGGACCCTCGGGAAAGGAGCGAACAAAGCCGGCTCTTCCTTGAAGGCGAAAACCGAGTCATGGTCTGCACCAGCGCCTTCGGCATGGGCATCGATAAACCCGACGTTTACACAATCATCCACTATTCCATCCCCGGATCGCTCGAGGCCTACATCCAAGAATCCGGACGGGCAGGCAGGGACAGCCGTCCAGCCAAAGCCATCCTGTTCAATTGGGTCAAGGACTACACCACTCAGCAGTTCTTCGTTTTCCAAGAAAGTCCCAGCCTGGAAAAGATCCAAAAAGTCTACGACTTTCTTTACCGGCTCAACGCGAAGATCACCGAGTACCAACGGTCGCCCGCGTCTTATGCCCAGCTGAACCACTTCCTGGAAAAACTGATTGCGGAAAAGCCTTCGCTGAAAACAGTTGCCAGCGCGGCGGTCGGCATTCTGGTCGACTTCGGCCACATTGTCCGGCAAGACGAACAGGTCCTTTTCCCTTTCGGCGAAAAGATCTCAATCGACCAGGAAGAGCTGGAAGCCAGGAAGATAATCAAGCTCAAGCGGCTCCAGCTGATGATCGATTGCGCCAATGCTGACAATCATGCAGACGTGATCAGGCGATACTTCAAGACCAACGTCTTCAATGAAATCACGCTGAGCAAAGGCATGAGCGACCTGAAGCTAGAGATAATCCTCGGATTCATCATGAAGTACCCTGTCTCCACCAATGAGCTCTTAGCCGTCCTGGAGGGCAACGAAGAGGTCGCCGACAAGAAAAAATACGGTGACTACTTCGGCGCCTACGCGGATGTCTGGCCGATCTATATCAGACAGCTGCTCGAAGACCTGACCGAAAAAGGCTGCTTATATGCAGCCGAAATCGGAAACTCCCGAGTGCACTTCCTGAGCGAAGTCGGCGAAGCCTATCTGGTCCAGAAAGGCTTCGAGATGCCTGAAAGGAACGAGGAGGACTTCGACATCCACCATCACTCTTGGCGTCAGCGCATGATTGCATGTCTGAAAGAATGGCAATCCCAAAAAGGCGCGACCGACAATGAACTCGCCCTTTTTCCCATAAAGCACCATGCTCTGTTCGTCAAAGACAAACTTCGCGCGGGCAACTGCTCCATGACTGGCGAAGAGCTGCTTCGCCGCTACAACATGAGCAAAACCGGTACGGTAGCCGCTTTTAAGGGCCTAATCAGCTTTTTCCTCAACATCCAAGAGAAGAAAGTGGAAAAAAGAAAGCCCAGCGGCAACAGCAAATGGCGCCAGCTCCGCTGACTGGCCCAACCATCACGCGCCCCGATCTTGTCGGGGCGCTTTTTTATATATTACTCAAAACAAAAACACCCGTTCGGGGGGTGTAGACCAGAGCTTCACAAAAAATGTTTTACTTTTTTATCAAATCTCTGAGTTCATTATTATAAGCTTAAAGATTTGACGCGGAGACAGAAGTTGTCTGTCTCCGCGAACAGGTTAATCGTCGGAATCGAAGATGCTCTTTCGTTTCTTCGAGCCGAACAAGCCATAAGGATCGTTGTCATCATCCGAATCGATGGTCACCCTGGATGTAAGAAACGGATACCGATCGATCTTCGGCATCGTAAAGATCGGCGGCGGGTCCGGTTCGAACACCGGAATGTCCAGGACCGATGGCCTGAATGCCGGGAGGCTGAAACTGGGAAGCGGTTCCGGTTCGAACGTCGGGATATCCAATACAAAAGGCTTGAAAGTCGGTATTTCGAACTTAGGTAACGGCTCTGGCTCCGAAATGAAGCGCGGCTCAGGTCGCCAACCGGCCTCGATCAAGGGAGGTCTCAATGCCTCGCTCATAACCAGGCTTTCGGTGATTAACGGCCTCAAATAAGGCTCTGGCTCCCGAACGAATATTTCGCGCGTAGGCGAAAAGGGGGAACAAACTGGATGGATTGAACCGTGACTATACGTCGGTGTTGCCAATCCGCATGTAGCGTGGTGCATGGCTAACAAATCGCAATCGAACATTGGCGGCCTCCTTTGGCTCGTTATTTTTCCTGCTATGGCTGGTTAGATTTAATGAACGCTCTATAAATTTATCTGCTAATATACAATTTTATCTAAACTAAGTCAATGGCTGCCAGAAAAAACTTAACGCCTTTTCTTCTACGAAAACGCCATCGCAACGCTTGCCAACAATGCCGTGGCGGCTCCGGCGTATTGAAGACCTGTAATTTTTTCCTTATTGAATTTGACACCTAAAAACATAGCCAACGCCGGGTAACTTTCAGTGATTGCGGTGGTTATCGAGAGTTCTTTTTTGGACAGTGCGAACGCGAAAAAAAGCCAAGCAGCCGTCTCAATCAAGCTCCCGTATAAAATCAGCTTCATATGTTTTCGGCCGTGGGCAAAAAACTTGTCCGTCCCTCTTTTATAAAGCATATACACGAGCAAAAAAGTCAAACTTACCACCCAAGGAAACCAGATAGCCATGACCGGCGCAACATCGCGGGCGTTGACCGCGATCATGAAATTATAAAAAGCGCTGAGAAGTGCTGCAACCAGAGCCAAGATGACACCTTTTTCATATGGTCTAGCCGCTCCGGTAATCAGGATGTAAAATTTTTTCAAAATACTTTCCTCTCCTCGGGAAATCAATGAAACTCCCACAAGTATCATTAAAACCAAAATGATCTGCAGCAAAGTTAAGCTCTCCTTGAAAAATAACATGCCCAGCAATATCGTAAACGGCAGCTCGACAATCATCACAACTTCAATCACCGAAAGCTTGCCTCTCTCGTAGGCCTTCAAAATAGTCAAACCAAAAACAAAATCAATGACGCCCAACGCTAGCAGCGGCAGCAAATACCTTGGCGTTGCCAGTAACCCCAGATCGCCGATGACGAAAGGCAACAAACCAAGCCCGCCTATCAGATTTATCCAGGCCAAGGCTTCGAAATTTCCGATGTTTTTAGCCATCCTTTGCACTAAAAAATCACCGACACTCCAAAGAATCATCGCACCGAAAGCGAAAAGCACTGCCATACCTATTTTTAATGACTTTTTAATCTCAGTCTGCGATGTTAGTATAACAAGACGTGATGATTTAAAAAAGATACATCCATCGATATTATGCAAAATATGATTAACACCCCTGATTACGACACAGACAAGTACATCAAGAGCTTTCCTCAAAATATTCAGAAGCTCTTGGCAAAAGTTCGAGCTGCCATCAAAAAAGAGGCGCCCGCCGCCGAAGAAACGATCAAATACGGGATACCGACTTTTGTCTTGCAGGGAAACTTGGTTCACTTCGCAGCGTATTCTGGCCATATCGGATTTTATCCGACGCCCTCAGCAATCAAGGCCTTTGATAAAGAGCTTAAAGGATACAAACGATCGAAAGGTGCCATCCAATTTCCGCTTGATGAGCCGCTTCCGCTGGATTTGATTGCAAGAATGACCCGGTTTAGAGTCCAAGAAAACCTGGGGAAAGCCAAAAAATAATCACGAGCCTGCCTGATCGCGACAAGCAAACACAAAGCCCTACTTGATTATCTTGTAGTTAAATAAGGGTGTACCCAGAGCACCCCACAAACGGAGCCACATCGGCATCAGCAGCTCGGTTCCCCTGGCCGTCGTTATGTCGCCCAAATCGAGAATATTCTTCCAGCCATAGCTTCGCAAAATCGCCTCCACAGACTTCTTGGCGTCAGGATCATTGCCGCTCATAAAAACCTGATGGTCGCCGTCGTTAAGCATCATCGGATTGGTCTGCAACTGAGCCGAAACCGTATTCAGAGTTTTTACCACCTTCGCTCCAGGAATCGCCTTTTGCAACTGTTCCCCCAAAGAATTGCCATCATGCACCAGGAGTAGCGGTGGCATGCCCTGAGAAAAGTCCAGAGCGTTGGCAATATCCACGACAATCTTACCGGATAAGCTCTCCTTATCCAAACTTGCGAAAACGCCCACCGCCACCTCGCCTCTCAATACGTCATAAACGATTTCTCCGAATCGGGCAGCTTCGTCGAAGGTCCCCAGCTTCACTGTTTGGTTACTTTTATGCCAATCGCGGAATGGCACATTCCCCATGCCGTCGGGTTTGTCTTCAGCCATGGTCTTTTCGACCGAACGGGTTCCGATCATGACTTCATGCCCGAGCTCGGTTAATTTTTCGGCATGCGACCGGCCGACAATGCCTGTTCCCATTATTCCGATTTTCATATGTTTTATCTTAGAATTATTTTTTAATTTTAATCCGGCGATATTAAGCTGCCATTAAATCTGTCATCAAAAAAACCCGCCGTTTTCAGCGGCGGGGTTCTAAATCGATTTAAAGATTGTCTTTGAATTTGCAGCCGACATGGGAGCTGTCGCACAATGGCTTATTTTCTGACTTGCCGCAGCGGCACAGGGTCACTCTATTGCGTATTTCATAAGATTTTCCTTCGGCCGACTCAATCTCGATGCCACCCTTGACCCACAAGGGACCGCTGACATCCTTTATCGGATCTTCGGTTAGACTGATTGATGGCTCAAGCTCAGGCTCAATCGGTTGGTTGGTCGTTTTATCCACTGGAACTAAACGCCCTGAGGGACAGCAACAGGCAGAGTAAACAGCATCTTCTTTCGATTTCTGATTATCGGAATTAGCCACGTCGTTCCACGTGTTATTGCCCAGGTGGCAGAAACGGGCCAAAGAACACAGGTCATACCAATCAAGCAGGTCCAGTCCCGGCCCCGTGATCAGCTTGGCCTTGTCGACAAACTTGTCATAACCAGCCGTCTCCGTTCCATCAAAGCCGAACTTGAGATGGGCTCCGTCACAAAAAGGCATGTTGCCTGATCGTCCGCAACGGCACAAGGAATATATCTCGCCGGTCGTAAATTTTCTCTCGGTATGCCACCGCTCCGGGCCACCGTTATATTCACCCTCGGCGGTTTCTTTGGCTAACGGCACTGAGCCCGAAACTATATATGGCCCATCTTTGGTTACTTTGATTTTTTTCATAGGTGTGATTATTTACATTAATAGTAGTACATTGCAAATATTTAACAATACTTCCGAATCTAATTTTATTTTTATCTAAAAGGTGGTAGGGTAAAATAAAATAACCCTATGGAAAATAATAACCACCTTACAACCGCCCCCATTCCTGACTTGATCAAAATGATCGCAATTCCTAGCAGCATGGGATTCCTCTTCAACACGCTTTTCAACGTCGTCGACACCTATTTTGCCGGAATAGTTTCAACTGATGCCCTTGCGGCCCTCTCCCTTTCTTTCCCGGTCTTTTTTATCATTATCGCCCTGGGCTCAGGCGTGTCGACCGCCGCCACTGCACTTATAGCCAACTCGCTCGGGGCCGGCGACATGAAGTCTGCCCGCTTTTACTCGGTCCAATCCATCAGCTTCGGGTTCTTTGTTTCGCTGATCCTAACCTGGCTTGGTTTGGCTTTTTCACCCTTTCTTTTCCGAACTCTTGGTGCTAGTGATTCATACCTAGCCATGTCTCTGAGCTACAGCAACGTGATCTTCTACGGCTCGGTCTTCTTCTTGTTAAGCTTCGTTCTCAGCGGCATTCTGAGCTCTCAGGGAAATACCAAAACTTACCGCAACCTCCTGGTGATCGGTTTTTTCCTCAACATAATCTTCGATCCCTGGTTCATCCGCGGCGGCTACGGCCTGCCTGCCATGGGTTTGGCTGGCGTGGCCTGGGCGACCGTCGTCATCCAATTTCTGACAACCGTATATTTGCTGATAAAGGTCGGCCGCACGGACATCTTCTGCAAAGAGTGCAAGGACATGTTGATTCCGCGTTGGCGCTATTACCGCGACATCGCCCGCCAAGGATTCCCTGCCAGTCTCAACATGCTGACCGTGGCAATCGGCATATTTGTCATTACTTATTTCATAAGCCGCTACGGTAAGGCCGGCGTAGCCGCTTATGGCATCGCGACACGGATAGACCAGATGGCGGTACTGCCGATCGTCGGACTGAACATCGCCGCCCTGACGCTGGTAGGACAGAATAATGGGGCCAAGCTGTTTGGTCGAGTCAAAGAGACAATCCGCCTGTGCCTGCTCTATGGTTTCTATGTCACCATCATGGGGGCAGCGTTGGTGCTGGCGCTGGCACCTCAGCTAATGGGGCTGTTTTCCCAAGACCGAGAGGTTGTCCGTATCGGCGTCGAATATTTGCGCATCTCCGCTTTCGTTTACTTCGCCTATACCACTCTCTATGTCGCAACCTCCGCGCTGCAAGGATTAAAAAAGCCTCTTTATGCGATCTGGATCGGTCTTTACCGCCAAATCGCCGCTCCGCTTCTGATCTTCTGGGTTCTGGCTGTAGTTCTCGACTGGCAACTCAAGGGCGTCTGGTGGGGGGTATTCATCATAAACACGACTGCCGCTATCATCACCTTGGTCTATATGCGAGCGACTCTGAGAAAACTCGATTGAAAATCAGATATCAAAAACGAGCCGCTAGGCCCGTTTTTTAGATAAGTTTTATTTCAGGTCGCCGATATAGAAATTCGGCAAAAAGCTTTTTGCCTTATCTGAATGCGGAGTTTTCGAGCCCATCGGCCTGGTGTTGAATAGTTCGGTCGCATCCCGGCCGCATCCCTGAATAATCGCTGCGCCTCCAGGATGTTTGCCTCCGTCAATATACTTCGTGACGTCATAAACTTTTCCTTCGATCGCTAACCAGCAATTTTCAACCGTGGCGTGTTGGGCAACATCAGACAAGGCGAATGCTTTTGCCTCTGTCTTTGGCTGATCGTTCACACCGGTTGGGTTGTCGTAAATCTTTGGCTGATCGTCGCTCGTGCCATAATAAAAATAGCTTCCGCCTAAAAGCAGTATCACAACCGCACTAATAATCGCTACATTGTTTTTCATATGTTTTTTGAAAGGTGTTATTATTATTATAATAATCGGTTAAAACAATTAAGCAACCATTAAGAAGCACTTCCTCGGGCCGGCACAATGAGGGTTCGATCTAAAAATTAGTATTTAACTATCTCTACGCCGTCATCAAATAATTATTAAGCCATAAAATAAGCCCGGAGATCGCTCTCCGGGCTGTTCGTTGTTGCGGCCGCTTATTGATTCAGCGGGACCTGTAAAGATCTGATGTCAGCTATGGTCTGAGGCAAGCTGATGAGCTGCAGACCACCGCCAGCCAGGTGCATGACTTGGCCGGACTTGGTCCAACCGTTGTAATTCATGCCCATCTCGATACCATGGCAACCGGTGTCGCTGAAAACGACGTGGTCACCGACCCTGATTTCCGGCAGTAGGCGCTGCGAGACGGCGTGGATGTTCTCACACAGCGGTCCGACAATCGACTGGCGGATGATCTTCCGGTCTTTCACTTCCTGGAAGTCCTTATCCAGTACGACGATGTGATGGTGGGCCGGATAAATCCCAGCGCGCAACAGGTCAGCGCCGTCGCAGGCCGCCATACAGGCAAAGCGACGATATTTCTGCGTCACCGAGATGATCGGCGCTACCCAGATGCCAGCAGGAGCCGCAACATAACGCGCGCACTCCAGATAAAGGACCGGCCGCCAGCCATGCACGCTTTCGAATTCCGCAAGCTGACGGTTGGCGTCCGCTCCATACATCTCAAGATTGAACGGCTTGTCATCTTCGCCATATTTGATGCTCTGGTCATCGGGGTGTTTGTAGTCGACGCCGATGCCACCGCCGGCATTGATGAAGACGAGCTTGATACCCAGAGCGGCCTCAAGCTGCAATGCCAGGCCGAGCAAGATCTCAAGCGTCTTGGCGTGAGTTTCCCAGCTGCGGCAATTGCTGGCATACATGGTGTGCAGGCCGAAATTCTTGATGCCCAGCTTCTTGGCCTTGCGGAAAGCCTCGATTAGCCTACCGACGGGAACGCCGTATTTCTGTTTCGTCGCCTTGCCGATAATCTTGCTCTGACCGTCCTGCCTGGCCTTGGCCAGATTGACCCGGAAAGAGATGATTTGCGGCATTTTTCCGGAAAGCTCGTCGAGATAGCAGTCATCATCAAGATTCAGGATGGCGCCGTTCTGCCTGGCATACTCCAGGTGCTCCCAGGGAGTCGCGTTAGCGGTGTACATCACCGGATGACCGTTCGTGCCGACCTTCGCCGCATCCCAGATCTCGGTCGGCGAGCTGCAGTCCAGGCCGAAGCCAGCATCCAACAAAGTCTTCAAGACCCAGTGGTTGGGCTGTCCTTTGACCGCGAACAAGTTCGTCCCGCCGCCGTCCGGCCAGATGTGGCGCTTCATCTCATTGGCCCGATCGATCAAAGTCTGCTGATCGATCAGGTGAACCCCTTGGCTAAGCTGACACGAAGGCATATTCGCCAACAACGGACTTGATGAACCGTTTCGAGCCACCAGTTCCAGCGCTTCGGGAATCATCGGAAACAGCCTGTCTTTCGTTTTTTTACTAAGCATGTCCTCCTCCTTGTCTTGGGGTTATACAGCGTTCATGCATCGCAACAGCACTTCCTCCTTTCGTAATTTCTTGACTAAAGATCGTTTAACATCAAATGCTAAGAATAGGCCAATTTAACACTTTTTTGCCGTTTCTGTCAAACCCCAGCAATCGCAGAGGATCGCGTTTATATCTTATCGAATAATAATTTGAACAGCCGTTTTTGGAACTCGGCATACCTAGTGCTCTCGATCACGTTAGCCGCCTCTCTTTTGTAATCGATAAAAACCACTCTATTCTTGTAGATAAGCTGCGTAATATCATACTCGAACGGGTCGAAAGATGCGGGCACGTATTTGGAGTAACGCTCAAGCCTCTTATGTCTCAGCATGTGCGTCTTCTCGTTGGTTATGACGAATTTTTCAATGATGCTTTCCCGCGCCCCGGCAGCTTTGTTCAGATACAGTCTCGGATAATATTCCTTGTTTTTCTGATAATTTTTAGGAGATTCGTAGCGATAAATGATATCACCCTTCTTACATAGGCTCATCATCTCGTCATACACCCGCCTGATTCCTTCTTTGCCTTCGAAATTCTTAATGACCGGCCGCTGCTTACCGTTGCGATACGTCTGAAACAGCTCCTCTGATACCATCTCCAAGTCATCAGACAGCTTATCGACCAGCAGCTTCAACTGTGCCGGATTCTCCGCTACATAATAAGTTCTTTTGCCGACCTTCTGATATGCGACCAGCTGCATGCCATACAGTCGAGGCAGGAGCTTATAAACCATCGGGCGATAAAGGCCTGTAACTTTCGACAATTCCGATATATTCAACTTGCCGGTGCGCAGCAAAGCTAAATAAACCTTAGTCTCATCCTCGGTGAGTCCTAGACGGGTTAAAAGTGCGCTTATTTTCATAAAAGTGTATTAATTTAAGTACATTTATTATTATAGTATATTACTTAACTTTAGCAAAATTGGTGGTTATTCTTATTATTTTATTTCAATATTGAAGCATCTCTAATACACTTCTCTATGGACTGTGCAAAAATATGAATGAAAGGCAGATCATTAAAAATAAAAGGAGAAACTATCATGCCCTGGCCCAAAACACTGATACTCGTTCGACACGCCGAATCCGAAGGCAACATCATGGGGGTGAATGAGCGTGCCCAAGCCCTTGTCGCCAACTACAGATTTCCTCTCACACCAAGAGGCAGACAACAAGCAGCCTTGACCGGATCACACCTGAGACGCGCTTTCGGTGAATTCGACAAGCACTACTGCTCGTATTACGAGCGTGCCCGGCAAACGTTGGATATCATGTTCCCCGACTGCAAAAAAATCGAGGATCCTCGCCTAGCCGAAGGGCAGCGCGGCATCTGGCACACCATGACTCTGAATCAAGTAAAACTCCGCTTCCCCGAAGAAATCGAGCGAAAAGAAAAAGAGGACCTATATCACTACCGTCCTCTTGGCGGAGAGAATTGGCCGGATATCGAACTGCGCATCCACAGTTTTCTTGATATGCTGCAGCGAGACTGCGGCGGGCAAAAGGTGCTTGTCGTCACTCACGGACACTGGCTCATTTTGTTCCAGAAAATCATGCAGTGCCTATCCATAGAGGAGGCGATGCGACAGCTCGATCTCGGCGTCTTCGAAAATGCCTCTGTCATGGTTTACCGGACGAGAAACAAGCCCACTGATCTGCGCTTATCGGAAAAGGATATAGTGCCTTGGCAAGGGCTCATTTGATAGTCTTCAACCAAAAACCGCGACCTCCACCAGGAGTCGCGGTATTTTTATCTAACTATTGTTAATAGAGTCAGCCAACATTTAAGTTGGAGTATTTATTGACCGTGCCACGCTGGATTTCCGGATCGAAAAAATTCTTCTTTTCCAGATACTCTTCGGTCCGCTTGATCACTTTCTTCAATATCTTGACCGCCTCGATCGGGTGGGCACCCACCGCCGTCTCATCGGAAAGCATGACGGCGTCGCCGCGATCAAAGATGGCATTGGAAATATCGCTGACCTCGGCCCGGGTCGGGTTCTGACTAATAATCATCGAGGTCAGCACTTGGGTGGCGATAATGACCGGGGTGTTGTGCCAATGCGCATGGCGGACGATATTCTTCTGGATGATCGGCAGGTTCTCGACCGGTACCTCGATGCCGAGATCTCCTCGAGCGAACATGATGACATCGGACTCGACTATTATCCGGTCGATGTCCTTGAGCGCGACTCCTCGCTCGATTTTGGAAATGATCTTGATCTTGTTTTTTTCACCGGCCTCCTTCCTGATTATGCCTCGCAATTTGGAAACATCCTCGGCTTCTTGTACGAAAGACAGAGCCACATAATCAACCTGTTTGGTCTTAAGCGCAAATTTGACGTCGGCGATATCCTTTTCAGTAAGTCCGCCGCGCTTAAGATTAGTGCCCGGCACATTAACCCCCTTGCTCGATGTCAGCAGGCCGCCCTGAATCACGCGGCACCAGATGACATCACCCTTTACCGCCAGCACTACCAACTCAATCGAACCGTTGGATAAGAAAAGCGGATCGCCGCGCCTTATGTCTTCATACAGCTTTTTGTCATCAATGTTGATCAGGTTGTTTGGCAAATCATTCTGGCCGACCGTAAAACCTATTTCCTGGCCATCAGCGAGCATGACGCCCTCAGCCGGCAATTTACCTACGCGTATGCGCGGTCCCTGAAGGTCTTGAATGATCTTGATATCCTTGCCCAGTTCCTTGGAAATTTTCCTGATCAGTTTAGAAACCCTTAAAAATTGTTCTGTGGTGGTGTGTGAAAAATTGAAACGGAACATATCCACCCCCGCTTCAACCATCTTCTTAATAACCTCAGGCGCTTCTGATTTCGGTCCGATGGTCGTGATGATCTTGGTTTGCATTGCTTGGATTTTAATCGTTATTACATCATTATAAGCCATTTCCTAGAAAAAGGCACCCTGCCATCCATCATCATAAGCCTGCCACTTTACGAAAGCCGACACGGTCCTTGGCCATGTCGTCGCTGCCCAGCATCAAGCCGCTCTTTACCGTGTATTCACCATAACGATCATTTATCCTGTCCATGGCCAGGCTAATGTCTTTGTGTTTTGATCTATCGGAAAATAATTCCAGCTGGTTCGAGACTGGAGCCAATCCGGTTACCGTAACTGCCAGTTTGAAGACTGGCAATGGCAAATTGGTCTGCAATAAAAAGGCGTGAAGGGGCATAAATAGATCATTGGTCGTAAAAATTCCCTCCTGGCTGCGAAAAGTCTTCTGGTGGTAACTATCATGGAGGCAGCTGGCGTAAAGATGTCCGGTTTTCGCCTCCAATCCGAGTGCCCTTAGCCTGCGCCCCGTCTTTTCGCAGAGCTTAAGCAATGCCTTGGCCAAATATTCTTTGTCGCTAGTTTTTCTTGGCAGGCAATAAGAATGGCCGATGGACTTAGGCAGAGACGCTTCTTGGGCGACGCCTGAAATCTCTCGTCCGTTGACATGGCACCATAAATAATAGCCGCAACTGCCGAGACGCAGCCTTAGCAATATCGGGTCGCTGTTCTTAAGGTCCAGGAGCGTCACGATCCCATAGCTCCGCAAGCGTGCCGCCATGGCTTTGCCGATTCCCCAAGCTGTCTGCACATCGCAAAGCAAGAAGCTTTCCAGATTTTCTGACGTGATCACCAGGACACCGCCCTTTGGCGCGATATCGCCGGCGAACTTGGCCAGAAACTTAGTCCAGGAAATACCCACTGAACAGCGGAGCCAATCACCGACTTCGATCGTTATGCGTTGCTTGATCTTTTGCGCCACCTGCTCGGCTTCGGCAAAATCCTTGACCCAGCCAGTCAGGTCCATAAAAGCCTCATCAATGCTATAAGGCTCCATCGCATCAGTATACGAGCGTAGGATATTGAAAATCCGCTCCGTGACCGTTCGATATTTGGCTGGTTCGTTTTCAACTAATACCAGCTCGGGGTCGAGACGCAAAGCGTCACTGACCCGCGTGCCAGTCTTGATGCCCTTAGCCTTGGCCTCGACAGACGAAGCGATGATTGTCCCGTTCTCAGACAAATAAGCGCAAACCGCCACTGATCTGCCGCGCAAAAACGGGTTAGCCTGCTGTTCAACCGAAGCGAAATAAGAATTCATGTCCAGGTGGACGATGATCCTATGCTTCATGGTAAAGCTCTTCGATTTTCCAGGACAGGTCTTTCGTGAAGAAGGCCAGTCGGAAAAAATTAGCATTATCGCTGACGCTGAAATAGTAAATGTTGTTTTCGCCCTCTTTCAGACGATGCACCAAATTCACCTTTTCGACCTTATAGGTCTTTTCACGCCACTTAAAGAACGAGGGGAATACCTGGGCCTTGTAAAACTTGACCAAGACCTCGATCGGTTCATGCACTTGCTCAAGCATAGGTGTGCTTTAATGATTAAGTACCCTTAGTTTACTGCGGTTTTGACGTAGTGTCAAGTTTCTTGAACACTCTTGACTATTTTGGCTAACCTGCTACAATGATTTCAGAAACACAAAAAACTTATGCACATCATCCAACAAAAAATACTGCAACTGACCAAGCAATTAGACATCAGCTCCGTCGGCTTACGAAAGCTCGGCCAGCTGGTCGGAGAGTCGCACCCGCAAAAGGTCAAACATCATTTAGAGCAGCTCGAAAAAAAGGGCTTCTTGCAAAAAGATGCGAATAACCACAGCATAACCGCCACCGCTTCGGTCAAGTCCAAAACTGCCCCGCTGTTCAATTTACCGATTATGGGCTCCGCCAACTGCGGTCCGGCCGACATCTACGCCGAGGAGAATATCGAGGGGTACCTAAAGATATCGCCAGCCGTTACGGGGCGCAAAAAGCCTGAGGGGCTTTTCATTATCAAAGCCGTCGGCGACTCCATGAATAAAGCCACTGCCGCCCCAGGCGGCCCTATCGAAAACGGCGACTATGTCATAATCGATAGCCACAAAAAAGCGCCGCATAACGGCGACTACGTCCTGTCCGTAATCGACGATGTCGCCAATATCAAAAGATTCTATCACGACACCTCGCGCAAGCAGATCGCCCTGGTCTCCGAATCCACTTTGCCGATCCAGCCGATCTATATCCACGGCTCAGACGCCGACAAGTACTTGGTTAACGGCCAGATCGTCCAAGTCATCAAGCGTCCCAATTTCGTTTAATAATCTCAATCCAATATGGCTTTCAAAGAAAAAATGTACCAACCCTTCAATGGCGAAACTCCCAAAATCAGCCGCCGCGGCTTTTTAGTTGCCGGGCTCGGCGCCCTTGCATTGCTTGCCGGCAAAAGAACGCACGAAGCGTTCAGTAATCCAGAGGAAGGGCAAGCGCTGGCAAAACAGATCAACGAACTCCAAGAAGGCTTAACAGGCAAGACGCTCGAACTTAATGATTTTCTGTCTGACGAGGAAACAAGTGAAGAAGACAAGCAGCAAATCCAGATAGCCCTCAAGCTGTTCGAATCCTTTTCCCTGAATTTAACCGTAGTGGACGTAATGAACCGGAAACTGCAATCAGTCAAAGAGTCCGGGGATAAAGAGACGGAAGAAGAGATTGCCAGGCAGATGGTCCCATACCTTGATAAGCTCAATCAATTCATGAGTTTGTCCGAAGGAGAAGACGAGGGCGAACAGGAGCCAGACACTGAAAGAAAAAAAATCACAATTTAAAATTTGTTCCTTGCTTTATTCACCAAAAAACAGGGTTAGCCCTGTTTTTTGGTACGAACCCGCCAGCTGTTGCGGAATGCCAAAACGGCTGTTAATATGAAAAAATGGATACACAAACATCGGCCATTTCGGTCAAAAATCTAATCAAGAAATTCGGTGATTTCACGGCGGTAAACGATATATCTTTCGAAGTAAAGCCCGGCGAAATTTTCGCTTTTCTCGGCCCGAACGGTGCTGGCAAATCAACAACTATCAAGATGCTGACTACGTTGCTTAATCCGACAAGCGGCGAAGTGATGCTCAACGGCTTCAACCCGGTCAAGCAGCAATACCAAGCCCGACAATCTTTCGGTATCGTCTTCCAGGATCCGAGCCTTGATGAAGAGCTGACTACATACGAAAATATGGACTTCCATGGCATACTCTACAAACTGCCTGCGCCTTTGCGCCGAGAAAGAATCAAAGAACTCCTAGAAATAACCGAGCTATGGGATCGGCGCGACTCATTGGTTAAAACATTTTCAGGCGGCATGAAGCGGCGCCTGGAAATAGCGCGCGGACTGCTGCACCATCCCAAAATTTTCTTCCTGGACGAACCGACGCTCGGCCTCGACCCGCAAACCCGCAACCAGATGTGGGAATACGTCAAAAAACTCAATCGTGAAGAAGGCGTCACCGTATTTTTCACTACGCATTATATGGAAGAGGCCGAACGCGTAGCTCAGCGCATAGCCATCATCGACAAGGGACAAATTATCGCCAGCGGTACTGCCAAAGAGCTGATGGAAAAAACCGGAACTGATTCTCTGGAAGACGCGTTTCTCAATCTTACCGGACGCGCCATCAGAGAAGAGCAGGCCAGTAGCGCCGATAATTTAAGGGGTTTCGCCCGCATGCACCGCGGCAACAAACGCTAAACATATGAACACTATCTACATACTCTGGTTGAGGCAGCTGAAACGTTACATCCGCTCCAAATCACGCATTATCGGCTCCATCGGCCAACCGCTGCTTTTTCTAGTCGCCTTCGGTTTCGGCTTCGGTCCGATTTTTGCCAAAGCCGGTGGAGGCAACTACATGGACTTCATTGCCCCGGGCGTAGTCGGGCAAGCCGTGCTTTTTACTGCCATCTTTTCTGGAATTGAACTGATCTGGGATCGCCAATTCGGCTTCCTTAAAGAGACGCTAGTCGCGCCTGTACCGCGCCTGCAAATAATGCTCGGCCGGACACTGGGCGGAGCGACGATTGCTACCATCCAGGGTTTGATCGTCTTAACCCTTTCGCTCCTGGTCGGGTTCCGCCCGTTTTCTTTGGCCATGCTGCCGGCAGCGATCTTGGTTATGTTCATTATCGCCTTGCTGTTTACCGGCCTCGGCACCGCCATCGCGGCGATGCTTGACGATTTCCAGGGCTTCCAACTCATAATGAATTTCCTGGTCATGCCGCTCTTTTTCCTGTCAGGCGCTTTATTCCCGCTCGATTCGGCTCCCAGCTTCCTCCGCACCATCTCCATCTTCAATCCCCTGACATATGGCATCGACGCCCTGAGAATCACCTTGGTCAACGTATCACACTTCCATTTAGCAACAGATTTGGCCGTACTCTCCGTGTTGACCGCGCTTGTCCTGGCTGTCGGTGCCTACCTTTTTACCAAAATCGAAGCTTAGCCAGTACCACTCGCTGAGGGCCAAAAACTTTTTCAAAAAAACAAAGCCCTAACTACGGGCTTTGATGGTTTCTAAGGCATAATGCATTGCAATAACCTCCGCCTCATCTTCAATCAGGTCTAGACTGACCGCGAGCTCGGGAGCAAGCCATTGAAAATGGCAATGTTCAGAGCTTAGCCTGATTTGCGGCCGTTCGCCGATAATGCTCAGATGAAACAGGAAGTAGAGGAAGTGGAAATGCGGATGGATAACTGGAATCTCGCTGGGCTTACCCAACACATCTGGCGTAATTTCATAACCGATTTCTTCTTGGATCTCTCTGACAATCGCTACCGAAGGTTCTTCTTTGGGATCGACCTTTCCTGCCACAACGCCCCATTTGCCTGGGTAGTAAAGATGTTCTCCCTGTTTCTGTAAAAGAAGAATTTCTCCTTCATGTTCGAGATAGCAGCCGACACACCGCATCGTCGCCTGAAATGCCTCGATATCGCCCCTGAATAACATACCGCCTCCTTTTGAAAATGATCGATTTATACTAACACTACCCATGAATGATAATTATTTCAAGCCCCTGTCATAAAAACAACCCGTCGACATCCTCGACGGGTTTTTGGTTTTAAAAGTCCGCATGGACCAGTATTATTTTCCCGAATTAGCCAAGTGTATAAAACAATATGGTATTGACAAAATCCAGTAAATATGCTATTAATATACTAAACCTAGCCCATTCCAACCCCCACCCAAGGAGGATTTATCATGAGTCAGCTTTGCCAAGAACGTGGCGGCGCCTTCAAGATGCCCCCCGAACCGCCGTATGGAACCTATCGCGATGAAGTGATCCGTTCGCCCTTCGCGACCAAAAAAGTGCCGGGAGTTTTCGGCAACCGCTGCGAAAAGTGCGGCAGCTTCCTCGATCTTCGGATCTGCCCCAACGGCCACCACTTTTCATTTTCTTAATCACCTCATCCTCCAAAACTTCTTCGCGCCAGGCCCAAAAAGCCTGGCGTAATTTTTATATTCCAATTCCGGATTTTTGCGCTGGTTTCTTTTCAAGGAATTCGAACCACAACACGCTACTGCCGCCAAGAACTGCCGCCAACAGCAAGTCGAACCAGCCTGGCAAACCGAAGTGGAACAGCTTGCTCACTTGCGGTACGAAAATAGTAATAGCCAAGACAATCAAGCTGCCTCCTAATACCAGCCAAGCTGCCTGATTTTTAACCCTGAAGCTGGAGATGATCGATCTGGACCAAGAACGATTAGCGAGTATCAGGCTGATGTTGGCAAAGATGAGCGCCGTAAAAACCATTGCTCTCGTTTGATCGACTGTTTTTCCAGTATAGCCCGCCAACTTGAAGACCAGAACCAAAAATAGCAGCATCGAAATGCCTTGGAACACCGCAATCCTGATCAAGCGCTTGGTCAGGGTTTTTTTGTCCGGATGGCGCGGCGGCCTCAACATGGCGTTTTCTTCAGCTGGCTCGTTCTCGAATGCGATCGAGCACGCCGGATCGATTATTAATTCTAAAAAGGCCAGGTGCACGGGCAAAAGCATCAGCGGCCAATCTGCCAGCACTGCCAAAAAAGTGATGCCGGCAATCGGGAAGTGTATCGCCAAAACATAGACCACCGCCTTGCGGATGTTGTCATATATCCGGCGCCCAGCATTGATGCCTTTGACGATCGAAGCAAAGTCATCATCGAGCAGCACCAACCCGGCCGCCTCGCGTGCGACATCGGTACCTCGAAGCCCCATGGCAATCCCGACATTGGCCGACTTAAGCGCCGGGGCATCATTGACACCGTCCCCAGTCATACCAACGATATCTCCATTATCTTTGAAAGCGTTGACTATCCGCAGCTTCTGTTCTGGAGCAATCCTGGCAAAAACAACGGTTTGGCCGACACGCTCCTTAAGCTCAGAAGGCGTCATGGCCGAAAGCTCTTGGCCGGTCACGACTTGGGGGTTTTTACCTAAACCGATCTTTTGAGCAATCTTGACCGCAGTCTCTGGATAGTCTCCCGTAATCATTACTACTCGGACACCGGCTTGATGACAGCTAGCTATCGCCGCCGGAACCTCCGCCCTGATCGGATCCGCAAAGCCGAGCAATCCTGAAATTTTGAACTCAAAATCATGCTGACTGTGGGGCAGCTGGCCATCTTCATGGCTCGCCGAGGCAACAGCAAGCACCCTTAAACCCTTCGATGCCAACTCGTGCACCCTCTTCATCCAGAGTTCAGACTGTTTCTCATCAAGATGGCACAAGCCGATAATCGCCTCTGGTGCCCCCTTGGCCGCCACCAAATAATCTTCTTGTTCAGGCTGTTGCCAAACGTGAGTGATAGACAGTTGCTCATGTGAAAGAGGATACTCATGCACCAGCTTCCAGTCACCGCCGTCAGAATCATGGTCCTTGGCCTTATGTTTCTGGTAAAGCTTGATAATTGATTTTTCGAGCGGGTCGAAGGGCTTCTGCTGACTTGCCAGCATGGCCAACTCGACCAGTCGAAGATATGAACCGGATAAGCCGGCAACAGCGACGTCGACACATTGATTCCCGTCGTCGACAGCTTCCAGGTCCATTCTATTCTTGGTTAGAGTGCCCGTCTTGTCTACGCATAGCACGGTGATGCCGCCCAAAGCCTGGATGACCTTTTGTCGGCTGGTCAGGACATTTATCTTTGAAAGACGCCATGCCCCCAGCGCCATGAACACCGTCAAGATCACAGGAAATTCCTCAGGCAGCACTGACATCGCCAATGATATTCCAGCCAAGGTTCCGCCCAGCCAATCGGCTCGCTTAAGCCCGTATATGATCGCCACGCTAAAACACAAGATAAAGCCGTATATGGCGAAGAATCTGATGAGTTTGTTAATCTCCAGCTGGAGCCTGGTTTTTTCCGGCTCAACCTTGGCCAAAGAAGTCCCGATTTTACCGACCTCCGTCTGATTTGCCGTCTTAACTACGCGCGCGACACCCGATCCGCTGACAACCAGGGTGCTGGCATAGACGCTCGCAGATTTTTCAGTACCCGGAGTCTGGATTGTGCTGATAGCATTGTCGGCGACTTTTTCTACGGGCATCGACTCACCGGTCAGTATCGACTCGTTGACAACCAGGTTATTCGACCATTCGATCAAGGCGTCGGCAGGAACTCGATCCCCTTCGCTCAGAACCACGACATCGCCGCGGACGACTTCTTGGCCGGCAATTCGCTTGGCCTTGCCACCCCTGATGACCAGCGCACGCGGGCTGGACAGGTCTTTTAACGACTGAAGAGCTTTTTCCGTCTTGTTCTCCTGATAGATGGTAATGAATATCACCAGAACCACGGAAGACAAAAGGACCAATGCTTCGTGCGTGTCCCCAAGCCAGAAGTAAATCGCACTGCTGGCCATCAACAGGAAAAACATCGGTTCGGTTATGACTTCCATGATAACACGAAGCAAGCCGCGCTGCTTTTCTGACGACAAGATGTTGTAGCCTTCACGAGCCAAGCGCGAAGCCGCAGTCGCGTCAGAAAGGCTTTTTATGTGTTTAAAATCTAGGGCGGCAATTGATTGATTGTTCATTACTTAATTGTAGCGATGACAAGGACAATTTGCAAAACTTGCCCTTGAATCACCGGTAGGTTATCATGATGTCATATCAATAACCTCAAATTATGCCAATCCAATGGGAAAGCAAATATGCGCTCGGTTTCCATGAAATCGATGAGCAGCACCGACAATTCGTTAAAGCGATCGATGAGCTTTATGATGCCATAGGCTCCAGAAAAACCGAAGTGAAGCTGATGGAAATTTTCAAAAAGCTTGAAAATTATATTATCAAGCATTTTTCAACCGAGGAAAGCCTTTTTCGAAAGACCAATTATCCAAAGACTGACAGCCACATCGCAGAACACCGAAAATTCAAGGACAAGCTCGAAAGCATCAAGCGGAGAGTCAGCCACAACGAGATGGAAATCTCCTTCGAGCTGATCGACTTCCTTGAAGATTGGCTTGTCCATCACTTAAGTGAAGTCGACAAACTATACGTCAAACACTTTCAAGAACACGGCATCAAATAAAAGAAACCCAGTCCTAGGACTGGGTTTTTTCTGAAACCGCGCTTTTGGCGATCTTTTTCGATTCTGCCTGGCACTCCGGACTAGCACAGCAGCGAACCGCCGCTTTCAGTCTGCCTCTTTGGAAAAATGCCTCAAAAGTAGCTTCGGTTTGGCAGGTGGCGCCGTTGCCAACGTTTATGCACAGCTTTTCCTGCCAATCCGACTTGGGCCGAATCACGGCCTGGGGTTGAAGGAGCTCTTCAAAAAACTTGCCTGCTAGCCTGATAATCCCTAAAAGGTTCATGGACAGCCTCCTTGTGCTGGCGTGTAATTTGTAAGAAATATTTATTATTTATAACATCTTTATCAGTATTTGTCAACATGGCACCTTGACACCTCTGCCCAGTCTGCTAATATTTAGATAGTTATCTAAATGTCAAACTATGCTTAGTCAAACCTTTTCCGCGTTAGCCGATCCGACAAGAAGAGAAATACTAGAGTTGCTCAAGAAGCAGGATTTTTCTGCTGGCGATTTAGGCAAGAATTTTTCCATAACTGCGCCCTCCTTGTCTCACCACTTGAACGCACTAAAGCAGGCGGGGTTGGTCAGTTCTAGACGTCAAGGCCAGGAAATAATCTACTCCCTAAACTTAAGCGCCTTTGAGGAGTTAACCGAGATAATCATTTCATTTTTCAAAATTAACCGCTAAACCTATGTCCGAACCAAAAAACACCAATCTTCGGACCGAGTGGCTACCGATCGCCATGTTGGCCATCACTGCCATTTCCGGATTTTTTTACTATCCGAGCTTCCCTGATCGGGTTCCTAGCCACTGGAACATTTCCGGACAGGTCGACGGCTGGAGCTCGCCTCTTTTTGCTTCCTTTTTTCTACCGGCACTTATCTTGATAATCTACCTACTACTACTGCTTGCACCACGGCTTGATCCCAAAAAAGAGCGCTATCAGGAATTCGGACGCACTTATCACATTTTGAAAAATTCGATTATCGGCTTCATGGCCTTACTCTACCAACTCATCAGCTTGAACGGTCTTGGCTATGACTTGCCTATAGGCGACATCGTCCCAGCAATGGTTGGCCTGCTTTTCATCCTAATCGGCAATTACATGAGCAAACTTAAGCTTAATTGGTTCATGGGGGCACGGACTCCATGGACCCTCTCCAGCGAAACGGTCTGGAATAAAACGAATCGCTTGTCCGGCAAGCTATTCGTTCTGGGCGGGTTGATTATGGTTTTGGAAATTTTCTTTCCAGCCGCTTGGAAAATACCACTATTATTGCTAGTTGTCTTATCAGTTTCCCTGTTTCCAACAATCTACTCATACATCATCTTTTCCAAGGAAGAAAAAAACAAAAAAGCAATTAATCGCAAATGAGTTTTTTTTCAGACAAACAGCTTCATCGCTATCGTTGGTTTGCGCTTTTTATTCTTGCGTTAGGCTTAGCAATCGTAATCATTGATGGAACCGTTCTGAACGTTTCCCTGCCGTATATCATCCGAGATCTTAACACTTCCTTAAGCGCGCTCGAGTGGGTCCTTTCCGGCTACGCTCTGATAATCTCCGCGCTGCTGATTACGAGCGGCCGTCTCGGAGATATGTATGGCCGCAAGCGCATATTCCTGCTCGGAGTAACGCTCTTTGCCGCCGGTTCTTTTATCGCCTCCGAAGCCACAAATGTTTTATATCTTTTTTTAGGAGAGGCCATCATTGAAGCAATCGGAGCTTCGATGATGATCACCTCATCCCTTTCTTTATTGGTAAATGAATTTTCCGGCAAAGAACGTGCCGTCGCTTTTGGAATCTGGGGCGCGGTAGCTGGCGGGGCCTCAGCTCTCGGTCCGCTGCTTGGCGGGTATCTTACGACCTTTCACTCTTGGCGCTGGTCCTTGCGCATCAATGTGTTTATCGGCATTCTTGTACTTTTAGGGTCGGTTTTTATCAAGGAAACAAAAGGTGATGCTAGCAAGAAATTCGACTGGCCCGGCACCGCAACCTCGTCTCTGGGCATGTTTTCTTTAGTCTTTGCCCTAATCGAGGGGCAAAAGCTGGGTTGGTGGGCACCCAAGACCGACCTCTCCTTCGCAGGTTGGCAGTGGCCGTTACAAACCGTCTCCATAATACCCTTCGCGCTCATGGCAGCGGCTTATTTCATCTCTTTATTCATCTATATTGAAAAACGAGCCGAAGCTAACGGCGGAAGCCCCCTTCTTCAGCTCTCAATCTTCAAAAACAAGGCCTTTTCCTTCGGTTTGACGGTGCTCCTTTTGCTTTCCTTGAGCCAGATGGGTGTCTTTTTTATCTTGCCGATATTTTTGCAGTCAGCCCTAGACATGACCCCGCTCAACGTCGGAATTATGCTGCTATCAAGCTCAGTCAGCTCGTTCATAGCCGGTTCGATTTCCGGGCTGCTTGCTAACCGCCTCTCACTCAAAAAAGTGATCTTATTAGGTATCGGGTTTCTGACTTGCGGCATAGTTCTTCTCATTGACTCCTTATCGTTGAACATGACTAGCCTGACACTAGCCCCGGCGTTGATCATTTATGGAATCGGAATCGGCACTAGCTCTGCACAGCTGACTAACCTCATCTTATCTTCGGCTCCCGCGGCCTTGGCTGGAGAATCTTCAGCTATAAATGCTACGGCCAGGCAGCTAGGCGCAAGTTTCGGCATATCCTTAATCGGCCTGATTTTTAGCTCCAGCCTAACTTTCAACTTCGCTGAGAATATCAGACAAGACCCAACGATTCCACCGATTCCTAAATATTTCATTTCTTCAGGCGTTTCCGAAGGCGAAATCCGTAGTCTTACTGGTAATGAAACGGGAACACAAGAGTTTTCACCTTTAGAGATATCAATAAGGCGCGCCCAAAGCAATGCTTCGCTGGCTGCAACAAAAAATTCTCTGATTTTTTCAGGGCTAGTAATGCTTGTGGTCCTCATAATCGCCGCATTCATGCCAGCCCATAAACGGGAAGGCTCTTAATTTTTGCTTCATCTTACCCGACGATACTGACAGTATGAATATTATCCGCAACTGAGGGGAGGTGATCATATGAAAAGCCTAACATCATTAGATTGGACAGCCCTTATACTCATCATCGTCGGTGGCTTGAACTGGGGACTGATTGGACTGTTTAAATTCGATCTCGTGGCAACACTTTTCGGTGACATGACCATGCTGTCCCGGATAATTTATACGGTTGTCGGCGTCTCGTCTGTCTACACTATAGCCATCGCCATGAATCTGGCCAGAAAGTAAGCTTTCTATTGACGTCTTGCAGCTGATATTCTACCTTTAAAGCATAGAGCAAAAATTATGCGCATATTATTGATTGAAGACCAGGCGAGTATCGGCAAGCTGGTAAAAGACGGCCTTGAAAACGAAGGATTCGCCGTGGACTGGCTAGAGGATGGTGAATCGGCCCAGCTGAGGATTGAGCTGAATCACGAAGACTATGACCTTGTTCTGCTTGACTTGATGCTTCCGAAGCGCGATGGGCTTACTGTTTGCAAAAACATCAGGGAGCAGAACATCCACACCCCAATACTGATGCTGACAGCCAAAGACAGCCAGGAAGATATTATCACCGGATTGAATTATGGGGCTGACGACTACTTGGTGAAGCCTTTTTCCTTCGAGGTTCTGCTTGCTCGAATCCGAGCCATACTGAGACGGCCGACCGCCGTCTTGCCGACCGAAATGCGTGCCAAGGACGTCAAGCTTGATGCCGGGGCAAAAAAAGCTTTCCGTAACGGCCAAGAAGTGAAGCTGACCCTGAAAGAATTCAGCCTGCTGGAATATATGATGCGTCATCCGAACCAAGTACTGACCCGCGACCAGATACTCAGTAACGTATGGGATTTCGCTTTCGACTCTTTCAGCAACGTCGTGGACGTCCATATCACCAACCTCCGTAAAAAAATAAACGACCATGGCCAGCTGGTCGAAACGGTACATGGAGTAGGTTATCGCCTGAACGCCTGAAAGTTAACTCCGACTGGGACTGCCAAGTCCCAGTTCTTTTTTTGGAAATGCCACATAAAAGGTCGAGCCGAGACCCTCAACCGAATCGAACCAGATCCTGCCATTCGTCTTTTCAACCAAGGATTTGACTATATAAAGCCCGAGGCCCGTACCCTTCCGCCTGTTCTGCTGCGCGCTGTCGGAGCGGAAAAATTTGCTGAAGACCTTGGCCTGATCGGCAGTGGCGATTCCTCGACCGGTGTCACTGACCGAAATAACCAGCTCATCATCTTTCATGTTCACAGCAACAGTAATCAGCCCCTTTTCCGGAGTATAATATACGGCGTTCGACAATAAGTTTTCCACTATCATGGCAAGCGCGCTGTTGTCGAAATCGACATCCAGCCTTTCTGCAAAATATCGCTCTTGGAGTTTGATATTTTTTTTATTTGCCTGTTTGACGAGCGGCGACGCGATCTTCTTGATCCGATCAATCAGGTCGAATTCGGTCTTCTCTCCGAAAAAAGTACCTAGCTCTATCCTTGAGACATTCAAAAGCGTGTCGACGAGTTCAGACATCTGTTTGGCTTGCTGGAACATTTCTTCGATATATTGGCGCTGCTTCGGTTCTAGCTTGCCGCCGATCTCACGAAGCAGCAACTCGGCCGAGAGGCTGATGCTAGCAATCGGCGTTCTAAGCTGATGGGAGGCCAACGAAACGAACTCGGTCTTGGCCCGATCGATTTCTTTCAAGCGAGTGACATCTCTTTCTATCCAAATATAAACGCTGATCTCATTGTCATCATCATAAACCGGGGAGATGTGAAGGTCGGCCACATATTTTTCTCCGTTACGCCGCTGGTTGACCACCTCGCCGATGAAGCTGGCGTTGCCTTGCTTAATAAGATCCCAAGCTCGTTGACACGAGGCGATATCGGCATCAAGGTTCTTGCCCGCACAATTTCCCCAAAGACTGGGGGCCTTGCCCATCATTTCCAAGCGCCCGAAACCGGTCATCCGCTCAGCGGCCTTGTTGGCATAGATAATCCTGCCCTTTTGGTCGGTAATGACGACGTGATCCGATGCATCTTCAAAAGCGAGCTTTCTGGTGGTAATATCCCTGATCATAGTCTGTACGGCAAGCTTGCCCTCGTATGTGACAACGACGCCTTTGATTTCTACGTCGATCACGCGACCGCGCAAGGATAGCATCTGCACCTCCCTTGAGGGCAGTACGCTTTTGCCTAAACGGAGCTGGTCCAGCCGGCTGGCGATAGTCTCACTGAAATCCGGGTGAAAAAATTGGATGATATCCTTCCCGATCAGTTCGTTTTCCGACTTGGCGTCAAGCAATCCTAGGGTGGCTGCATTTACAAAAAGGATCTTGCCGAAGTCGTGGACGATCATGGCGTCGGGAGAAAATTCAACCAACAAGCGGTATCGCTCCTCGCTCTGTTTAAGCGCCTTTTCACTGTCTTTCAAATTCTTAAAAAGCACTCTGTACGGCTTCATCAACCCCATTTCGATGACGCCGAGATATAGCAGATAGAACGAGGCCGTCTTGAATAAATGGCTCAATAAATTAGCTATGCCTGACTGGGCTAGCCGATTAAGGAGCAACATCTCCATGATAAGCATGCAACAAAGAGAAAGGGCAAGCCAACGATATATTTCTTGATTGAAATATTTTCTTCTCAATGACAAAAAAATCAATGCTCCGGCATAAAAAGCGACTACCAAATATTCCATATATACATAGAATGCCGTAACCCCGACTCCTTCGATGTATACGTCAGGAAAAAAACGCCAACGGATAATCGAAGATAAAACCACCAGAAAAAGAAGAAGGTAGGAAAAAAATACCAGCTTGCCATTAAAGGGTCTTTTTACAAATATCGGCGCTATAAGCAAAGAAAATCCGGCAAAAAAACGAGCGCTTAGCCATAACTGGGAGGATAAATTCACCGACGATAATTTTAGTACGCTGACGCCTTCGTAAGCGAAGAGGTGCAGCAAATCAAACAGCCCAACGAACAGAAAAGCAATGGCGATAAGGAGAAAATAATAATTATCAATGAACCGCCTTGAATTCCAGCCGACAACAAAGATTCCTATTGCAACCACAATGCTGAATATCTCAACCAAGCTATGAAAAAAAACATAGCTATACCAGCTTGTGAGATAAAGCACTGCCATCGCCACCGCTATTTGGATGACTGCCAGGTATTTATTGGTTAGGTTGATTTTTTCCAGCATATATTAGCCTCTTTATCTCTATCTTAAGCTTTTTGCGTCAAATGTAAATACTCTTAATAAGGACTTAATAAGGGGTGCTTAGTATATGATTAGCAAGCGCGGTTGCCTAACGGCTCTCTAGCGCGGAGGGCGGGCAGGAGACCAGAACAAATTGATCATTTGAAACAAAAACGCCTGTGGCTTCATGGGCGTTTTTGTTATGACAAGATTCTGGATCTAGATTGAGTTAAATAATTAAGGCTCAAGCAATAAGCAGCCGTTCAAACTAAAAAGCCGCGGGTTAATCCTCGGCTTTAATAAGAGTGATAAGTGTTATTTCAGAGCCTCCTTCGGTTCTCATAGGAGGCCCCCATGTTCCCGTGCCGACAGAAGTATAACTATAAAAATCTCCGATCCGATTCAGACCATAAGCAAACGGTCCATAAATACCCTTAACGATATATTCAAACGGCCAAAGCTGGCCGCGGTGTGTGTGGCCGGAAAGCATCAGGTCGAATAGACTAAGAGCGGCGACTTCCGGCACTTTTCTTGGCTCGTGATACAAAAGTATGGCCGGCCGAACAAACCTAAGCTTTTCCAATTCTTTTTCCAAAATATCACCCTCTCCTCGACGTGGATAATCGATACCGACAATCGACAAGCCTTCAACGCTCACAGCCTCGTTTCCGAGATGTCTAATCTGGCTACCTTTAATCGCTTCCAACGACTTATCAACGCCAAGATATGTCTCATGATTTCCCGTAATAAAGAAAATTCCTTTGTTTGCCTTGAGGCCGGCGATTCCTTTGCCAAGCTCATCCAATCTTCCATCCATGCCATCGAAAAGGTCACCGGTAATAAATATCATCTCCGGGTCAAGCTCATTGACCTGCCTGACCAGCCGATCAACATAGTGAAGTCCATAGATGGCCCCCAGATGGACATCAGAAAGCTGTACAACTTTCTTACCCTGCCATGCTGAGGGCAGGTCCTTCATCGGGATGGTGATATTCGTCACCTTAGGATTATAGGCATTCCAAAGTCCACCCAAGGCAATGACCAATGACAATAATAGGGCCGAAACCCCGAACACGCTCAAAGGAATCCCCGTTTTAAAATAAAGTGAAATCGCATAGACCGCCCAAACTGCTGCAAAAGACAAGATCAAATACAAAACCAGCCCTAGGCTAGCGCCAGACAGATAATAATACAATCTGACGATTCTATTTTCCCAATAATGAACCATTGTCATTGCCAATGGAAAGCTTAAGCCGGCCAAAACAAAAACCCACGACAAATAAAGCTTTGCCGAGGGCGATGGCCTGAAAAAAAACACCGCTGACCGATAAACGAAATAGTGCGCACCGAAGATGAGGCCGATGGCGAATAACAGGAATGGCAAGACGATAATTACTCTAGTCATACTGATAATTATAGAACAAAACCGTTGGCTAAGCTAATTGATTTAGTGTACAATATTGTTACCACTTACTCCGTAACAAATCAAGGATGGGAAAATCAGAAACAAAGAAAAAAAGAATCGTCCGCTCACGTCCGCTCGTTGAAAGAATCGCTGAAGAACCGGCCATCATTTTGGAAAAAACTATCGACGGATCAAAAAAAGTCGCTTCTATTTTTGCGAACCAGAAGCCGATAAAAAAAGCGGCTGAGTATTGGCACTTGCTCGGCCCAGGTCTGACAACCGGAGCGGCTGATGATGATCCTTCAGGAATTGCCACCTACTCCCAGGCGGGTGCCCGTTATGGCTTCCAATGGCTTTGGCTGGCTACATTCACTTTTCCTTTGATGGCTGTCGCCCAAGAGATGTGCGCGCGAATCGGACTGGTTACGGGCCGCGGATTGGCTTCAAATATCAAACAATTTTTGCCGCCCTGGGTACTTTATACTGCGACGACCCTGCTTTTTGCCGCCAATACCTTCAATATCGGCGCCGACCTAGGTGCCATGGCTAAAGCCACCCAACTCTTGCTGCCAGAGCTGAATTTCGGATTATTGGTTTTCGCCTTTGCTGGCCTGACCCTGGGGTTACAAATATTCACCACCTACCAAAAATATGCCCGCTACCTCAAGTGGCTGGCACTGATTCTCTTATCCTATGTTTTTACGGCCATGCTTGTCGAAATCAACTGGCTGGATGTCTTGAAGTCGACTTTCATGCCGACTTTTTCCTGGGACAAAGAATCGATCATTTTGATAACCGGTGTCCTCGGAACAACCATTTCGCCATACCTGTTCTTTTGGCAGACCTCCCAAGAAGTCGAAGAAGAGATTCTTCAAGGCAAAACGCGCATCAAGGACCGTGTCGGTGCCACTGACCAAGAAGTCAAAGAGATGAGGCTCGATATCTGGTCGGGCATGTTCCTGTCCAATCTGGTCATGTTCTTTATCATCGCTACCTGTTCGGCAACTCTGTTCGCTAGCGGCATCACCAACATCAACACCGCGGCCGATGCAGCCGCCGCCCTAAAGCCCTTGGCCGGTGATAACGCCTACCTCCTTTTTACGCTAGGCATCATCGGCACCGGACTATTGGCCATACCAGTCCTTGCTGGCTCGGTCGCTTATGCTCTCTCTGAAAGCTTCCGCTGGCGGGAAGGTCTATATAACAAGCTGGACCGCGCCCAGGCATTCTACGGCGTCATCATCATCTCGGTTTTTGTCGGCTTAGCACTAAACTTTATCGACCTCGATCCGATCAAGGCCTTGATTTATTCAGCTGTCGCCAACGGCCTGGTGGCGCCGATGGTTTTAGCGCCAATCGTCATCATAAGCAGCAATAAAAAGGTCATGGGCAAGCATGCCAATGGCGGCATTAATAAATTTCTAGGCTGGGCGGTTGTCAGCCTGATGGTATTGGCCGGACTCGCGACGATCTACTCTTTATTCCTCTAAATAGCAGCCTAACAAAAACAGCCCAATGGGCTGTTTTTGTTATACACTCAAAACAATCATTAAACATTATCACTACCAATCGAGTCTTCTGGCTCGTGTCTGAAAACTCGCACCACGTGCCAAACTACGGCAAGTAATATCAATCCAATGATAGCAAAACTGAATTTATCCCACCAAGGCCTTAGGGACTCCCAGTTGTCGCCAAGCTTAACTCCTACATAAACAAGGAGGTAGCTCCATATCCAAGAAGCAAAAAAGCCATAAAGATTTGATTTGACGAAACTCCCTTTAGAAACGCCGATTACCAAAGAGATAAAGGTCCTGATTACGGGCAGCAGCCTGGAAATAAAATAAGTCGCTGTCCCATATTTTTCCAAAAATTTTTCCGCTTTAACCAAGTCGTGCCGCGAGATAAGCAGCCATTTGCCATACTTCCACAGAAACGGCCGACCAAGCTTAAGACCGATTATGTAAGAGATAACCGACCCAAAAAGACAGCCAAGCGCGCCACTTAGAGCTGCCAAGTGGAAGTTTAATTCGCCCTTGCTCACCAAAAAGCCCGCATAAGTCAAAATAACCTCCGAGGGAATCGGTATATTTGCCGATTCGGCGGCCATCAATCCGAAAATGGACCAGCCTCCGTATGCGCTTATAAGGCCGGTAACCCACGTCGCTATGTGCTCTAGTAAAAGTTTGATCATATTGAAGAAATTGGTATTGTTTTTAATTCTTTTCTTATTTTCTTATAGCTCGGCACATACGATGAGACGTGCTTCCAAAAGAACGGACCGTGATTGAACTCCTTAAGGTGGCACAACTCATGAGCAACAATATATTCTTGGAGATGCTCGGGCAAAAAAAGTATCCGATAGTTGAAGTTGAGGTTTCCGGCCTGCGAACAACTGCCCCACGACCGGCGCTGATTCCTAATCGCCACCCGCCCATACTTGAGGCCGTAGTGGCTACTCACCCTAATCAAAAGCTCTGAAATCCTCCGTCTCGCTTCTTCTCTGTGCGTCCTATATTTTTTTAATTCCGCACCGGTTGCTGTAACGCGCCGCTTACGCCTAGGAGGTTTTCTTTTAACCGGGGCGAAGCTTATCCAGCTTGCCATTCAATATCTTTAAAATAATAAGTTAATTCTAACCTATCCTGTCAAAATTCGAAAGATACTATATAATGAATATGCCCTTAATCTAAGATTATGTTTTTTTTCAGACTGATCAGCGACTTGGTCAATAACATTTCCAACCAACTACCGCTTAGTTTATTGTTGCTTTTTTTATCTCTTTGGCTAATATTAGAAGCTAACTTACAACCGCTAAGCTGTTATCTGATCATGGGTGTCGTAATCGCTATCAATATACGAGCCTTATCTATCTGGGCAAAAACACCGTATTCTCAAAAATCCGCTCGCCACAATTCGTCATTCTCGAAATCCGCCCGGCCTTGGAATAAATTTTAAAGACTGTCCGTTTTCGAAAATTATATATGAAAAAAACGTTTTTACAATTTTCATGGCTGCTTTCAATAATTCTGCTGACAAGCCTGCCTTTGCCATTGCTTCAAGCTGAAGCGCCAAGCGTCAGGCTTCGCGGCCGTATTCTGATACAGGTCGAGCAACACGGTGAGGCTTGGTATGTCAGCCCAGTCGATGACCGCCGATATTTTCTCGGTCGCCCCGCTGATGCCTTTTCCGTCATGCGCCAGCTGGGGCTGGGTATCAGTGAAAAAGATTTCAATGGACTGAACTCCGTTTCAAAAAAACGCCTTTCTGGCAGAATTCTTATACGGACACAAAAATCAGGCGAGGCCTATTATGTTTACCCAGGCAACCTTTCGCTCAACTTCCTCGGCCGTCCTGCCGATGCCTTCAACGTGATGCGCCGTCTAGGTCTTGGCATTACCGATCGTGAAATAAACAAGCTCCCGCTGGGATTCACTGCCCAACCCACCTCGCCACAGCCACCCCAAGGAACTACGACTCCGCAGAACCCATCAAATTTGCTTGGGAAAATGGAAAAGGAAATCCATGCGCTTATCAACAAGGAGCGCACAAAAAACGGCTTGTCTGCTCTTGCATGGAACGATGAAGTGGCCGCAGTTGCACGTGAGCACAGCCAGAATCAAGCCGATGAAAACAAATTTCTTATCAGCAGCATCCGCCTTTGCAGCTACCCCTTCATCCACCATGAGGGACAGAATTTCGGCATTTACCAAAGTGAGCGGCTCAATAGCAAGGGAATCTATTACTTCAGCGGCAGCGCCGAAAACATCGCCCTGACTCCCCACATCAAGGACGGGACCTATGAAAGCACTGGTATCCAGGAACAAGACTGCCAAGGAGAACAAGTGCAGTCCAACAGCGAATATGATAAAAGGGTCCATCAAGCCACAAGCACTGAAGAAAAAATCAAAACCTTAAAGGCAGAAATTAAGCGCCGCGAGGGGCTGCTGGAAAATTCTCCTGTCATCACGGTCCTTGAAACGACCTATTACAGCATCGAAGAAGTTGAACAAAAAGCCGTTACCGGCTGGATGAACAGCCCCGGACACCGCCGCAACATTCTTAACGGAGAATATGACGAAGCCGGCATGGGCGTGGCCCAAATCAAGGATTATTTCATCATCACCCAAGTCTTCATCAAGCGGGCTCCCTGCGGCTACCGCAATGCTGCCTGCTGTAAAGATGAGCGGTTCTTTTACTGCTATGAGCCCTACTCTTGCGACGAAGACACTCTCTGCACAGAGGCTGTGCCCAAATAAATAAAATGATCTGGTTCATCTTTTTTCTGATTTTCATCCCACTCCTTTCAGTTGCCGCAGCGTCCTTGTCTTTGATTGTTTGGGTGCCTACGCGCAAGCATGATCTTCCTAGGATTCTAGAGCTTGCTGAGCTGAAGCCTGGTGATAGGTTCATCGATCTCGGCTGCGGCACCGGCACCGTGCCCCGCTATGCGGCCGCGAACTGCCAAGCCGACATTTACGGTATCGAGCTTGCGCTGCCTTTCTACTTCTGGTGCTTAACCACCCAGTTTTTCGGTGGCCGCCGGAACATAAACTACCTTTGGGGGGATTTATTCAAGCACTCTTTGGCTGGCTACGATGTTGTCTATGTCTTCGGAATACCAGACAAGCTCAAGAGCAAGCTGCGCCCGAAGCTCGAACGCGAACTCAAGGCCGGGGCTAGGGTAATCTCATATGCCTTCGCCATTGAAGGCTGGACTCCTGATAAAATAAGCCGGCCAGAACCCCAAAAGGCATCTATCTATCTGTATAAACGCTAGGGTTTATTTATTAAAAACCTTGTGCTAAAATGAAACCACTTAAAAACTAAGCTTTTCTCATGTACAGTGATTCACTTATCAGAGAACTGACCCAGCGCTTAGAGGAGGAACGGGCTGCGGTCGAACAAGAAATCGCCAAATTAACCACTCCCGAAGAAACCATGGACAACCCTAGCGCCGAAGACCTGGCGCATGATGCCACAGAAGACATCATCGAAGAGTCTTTGGTCAAGGTCCACCGGGAAATCCTGGGTCGCATCGAAGACGCCATCGGCCGTCTCAAGGACGGAACATATGGCCGCTGCATCGAGTGCGGTGCGGAAATAAAAGAAGAGGATTTGCGCCGCGAACCCTGGATCGAATACTGCGACCGCTGCGTCCACAAGCCACATTACTACGCTTAAAAATCATTAACATCATATTATGTTAGGCCAAGAAAAACTCATCCGTTCAAAAACCAGCTTCATTCTCGGTTTGGTGAGTGGCGCTGCCGCCATCTCCTTTATAGGCTTCTTGCTGTTTTTGGGCCTTTATCTGAAAGCCCAATTTTCTGACGGCAGTTTCGATGCCGGTAGTGACGACCCCGCTCCAATCGTCAAGAATGACGACTCCGGCGCAAAAGCGCAGCCAAGCGCAGATGCTGGCGCTAAGGTCGATATCAAGATTGCCAAGGACGACCACATTCGCGGCAATAAGAATGCCAAAATAACCATCGTTGAATATTCCGACATCCAGTGCCCTTTCTGTACCCGCTACCACGATACCATGCTTCAGGTCATGAAAAATTATTCAAAGGACGTGCGCTGGATCTTTCGCCACTTCCCGCTTGACTCCATCCATCCGATGGCCAGAAAAGCGGCCGAGGCGACTGAGTGCGCTGGCGAGCAAGGCAAGTTCTGGGAGTACACCGACAAGCTTTACGCCAATCAAAGCAGTCTAAGCGCTGAATACCTAGCGACCGCTGCAAAAGAGCTCGGACTTAACACTGGCAAATTCGACGCCTGTTTGTCTTCTGGTAAAATGGCCGCCAAGGTAAGCGCGGACTTGCAAGAAGGCCAGGGTCTGGGAGTAAGGGGAACTCCTGGCAGTTTCATTAATGGAAAATCCATCCCTGGCGCTGTGCCATACTCGACAATTGAAGGCATGATCAAAGCCGAATTGAAATAATCCTCTTAAAAAATAAAAAGGCGGCCCTAGAGGCCGCCTTTTTATTTTCTTGACACCACATGGCACAAGCGCTATATTTAGATTACCCCCCTGGGGAGGGTAATCAGAAAACTATGACACCAATTTCCTGCGCCAAGAAAGATGCTACCAGAAGGCTTAAAATCACTGCCGGCCATCTGAACAAGATCATCAAAATGATCGAACAAGATGCTTATTGTCTCGACGTGATACAGCAAGCATCGGCCGTCCGAGGAGCTATCAAAAAAGCTGAGGAGGTGCTGCTTTCGAACCACCTCAAAACCTGCGTGGTAAATGCTATCAAGGGGAATCGCGAACAGCAAACGATAGCCGAGCTTTTAGAGGTTTATAAGAAATTCAACTGAATGACTAGGCGGATTCTAAAAAATTTGCACCACATCGGGATGATTTCCGTCATTCTCGGTTTGATTATGGCGAATTTTTTCCACGCCTTTCTCATGAATATCGATCCCGCTCTGGCCACGGATGATATCCATGGAGCTTGCCACGCTCATGAAAATGCCGGCGCCGAAAAGAAAAACGGGGCGCAAAAGGATATTTTACCTTGCTGTGCCGACAAGAAAAGCAGCGACGCCGCGCCATTGCTTGCAGTTTTTGAATTCAACAAATCACTTTATCTCTTTTCCTTGTACTTTAGCCAAGTTCCGTTGGCGGACAAGGAGACCTTGAAGCCAAAAAGCTTCCAGGCGCCACCAAATCAGGTCGCGCTCGACACCATCATATTAAGAATCTAGGGTTGATTCAGTTAAACGGGCATTTTTGCCTGCTTGTTTATTTCATTAACTGACTTAACTATGAACGAATTACACAAAATTACGTTGCCGATCAATGGCATGCATTGCCGATCCTGCGAACTCTTGCTTGAAGAGAAGCTCTCGGCAGTCGAGGATGTAAAAAAAACCGAAATAAGTTTCAAAGCCGGAAAGGCTGATATCTTTTTTGAGGAAAATTCTTCGCCTCAAATCCACAAACTAGAAAAAGCCATCCACGAGGCAGGCTACTCTATCGGCCAAGCAGAAAAAACAGCTTGGTTCAGCACTAACAAGGAAGACTACCAAACCGTCATTAAATCGCTGCTTCTTGCCTTCTTGATTTACGGCATTTTGAAGTTCTTCGGCCTAACCGACATGAATATCGGTGCGTCCGACAACCCATCGGGCCTTGGAGTTGTCATTTTAGTAGGGCTTGTAGCCGGATTTTCAACCTGCATGGCCCTGGTTGGCGGATTGACCCTCGGGATGTCGGCCAAGTTTTCTGAAAATCATCCAGAAGCGACTTCTAAGCAAAAATTTCGTCCACACCTCTACTTTAACGGGGGGCGGGTACTTGGCTACGCCTTTTTTGGCGGCCTTTTAGGACTCTTGGGGTCAGCCTTCCAGCTTTCCCTAGAGCTCAGCGCCTTCCTTACCGTATTGGTGGGTCTGGTCATGCTGCTTATGGGCTTACAACTTACCGAATTGATACCAAAACTCAACACGGTCAAATTAACCCTACCGAAAGGACTGGCCAAAAAATTGGGGATTGACTCGAAAAACAAAGAGTATAGCCACAAGAACTCAATGATTCTTGGTGCCGCCACTTTCTTTTTGCCGTGCGGGTTTACGCAGGCAATGCAGCTCTATGCGGTTTCCAGCGGAAACATAGGTGACGGAGCATTGATAATGGGCTTGTTCGCACTAGGCACCGCGCCTGGACTTTTGGGGGTGGGTGGACTTACCTCGATCTTCAAGGGCGGGTCGGCTAAAAAGTTTTTCAAGTTCGCCGGAACGATTGTGGTTCTGCTTTCATTGTTCAACCTGAAAAATGGCTTAACACTGCTGGGCTGGGTTCCCGATCTGGCTAGTGCCTCTTCTCGGGACGTTGTCACAAGCGACCCCAACGTAAAAATGGTAAACGGGGTCCAGGTTGTCAGTATGACCGAAACGAATCGAGGATACGAACCGAACCGTTTTACCATCAAGGCAGGAGTGCCCGTGCGCTGGGAAATTGACGCCCAGGCCCCCTATTCGTGCGCCAGCGCCTTGGTCGTGCGCCAGCTCAACATCAGCAGAACGCTTAAGGCCGGTCCCAATGTCATAGAATTCACGCCCGAAAATGCCGGTACTATCAAATTTTCCTGCTCTATGGGAATGTACACTGGCAGCTTTAATGTGGTTGACTCCTCTTCTTCAAAAGCCCCCTCGGCCAATGCCGCTGCTGACGACTCGGCTACGGCAATCAATGGCGGCGGCTCTTGCGGTTCCTCTGGCGGCGGTTGTGGTTGTGGCGGCAAAAAAACCGCTCCGATCGACGCCAAGCCTGCCATAACGACAAACGACGCAGCCACTGATGAGCAGGTCATCAAAACCGTTTATACCCAAGCTACCGACATTCAGCCGAGCGAATTTACCGTCAAGGCAGGCAAGCCAGTCCGCTTCGAGATCGACGCCCAAGAAGATGGCGCCGGTTGCATGAACTATATTAAGGTATCCGATCTTGCAGAAGACCTGCAGCTTCTTGAGGCTGGCAAAAAAATCACCATGAAGTTCACCCCCACCGAACCCGGCACCTACCAGATCACCTGCGCCATGGGCATGGTCCGAGGACACATTACTGTTAATTAACTTACTCATATAAACACCTTATCGTTTTCAATACAAGGACTAACTTGTAGTGCTTGTGCTAAGCTTTGCACCATGAAGCTGGCAAAAATTCCAGGAGTCAGTAACGTGGTTGTTGACCCTGTAACGGGCGACACTGCCATTACGGCTGAGCGCCCGATCGAAATCAAAGAGGCACAAGCCGCATTAAGCGGTACCGATTACTCAATTAAATAGCCCTATGAAACAACCGATCAAGATATCGATTACAGGCATGCATTGCGCATCCTGTGAAAAAATCACCGCGGCTGAACTTGAAGAACTGGCCGGGGTATCAAATATCAGCATTGACCATAAAACCGGTCGAGCCAGCTTAGAGCTGGACACCTCTCTGACTTCAACAGATGAGGTGTTAGCTGCCGTGGAGAGAGCTGGCTACCAGGCAGTTATTATCGATTTGCCGGCAGCCGAAAAGGGTGTGGCCATCAAAAAGAACCAGACATCAAATGGCCAACCGCTGAAAATCAAGCTCGAAGCTAACATCGAGGCCGAAGGTCGCGTCCTTTCCGGCAGTGACGGCAAACCCTACTTCGAAGGCAAGATCCACAACAACAAGCTTGCCGAGTTCAGCGTTCCGGACAATCAGCCAGGGGCTAAAGAATTTGTCGATCAACTAAGCAATACCGCCAGCTTGGCGGGTCTGTTCGATTCGCTTTTAAGCGGCTCAAAGTCGGCTGAGCCCAGGCAAGTGTCCGCCCCCGTCATGGAATCCGCAATGTCACAGACCAACCACGCCAAGCGAGCCAACATCTCTCTTTACGGCATGCACTGTTCTTCTTGCGCCGGTCTGATCGAACGCTCACTCAAAAAAGTTCCTGGCGTCAAGCAGGCCAACGTCAATTTCGCTGCCGAAAAAGCTTCGGTGGTTTTCGACGAGGCCTCCACCAACCTTCAAGCTCTCATCAAGGCCGTGGAAAAAGCTGGCTACAAAGCCGAAGAGGTCGACGCCAAGGACAGCGAATACGAAAGCAAAAAGCGTGAGAAAGAGATTGTCTCCTACAAGACCAGATTCTGGGTCAGCTTCGTCCTGAGCTTGCCCATGCTGTACTTCATGTTTTTGGATTTCTTCGCTTGGCTCCCAGGCAAGATCGCCTTATCGCCCTACATCGGCATCATCTCGCTGCTCTTCACCCTACCGATCCAGCTAGTTATCGGTGCTGGCTTCTACAAGGGCATGTGGTCCTCGCTCAAGATGAAGACCTTCAACATGGACAGCCTGATTGCCATCGGCACTTCGACCGCCTTCATCTACAGCTTGGCCAACTATGCCATATATTACTTTAACACCCGCTCGCTTATCGGGCTTAATGGCAAGATTCCGGATTTATACTTCGAAACGGCCGCCTTCCTGATCACCTTCGTAATCTTGGGCAAGTGGCTAGAAATCCGCACCAAGGGCAAAACCTCTGACGCCATCAAGAAGCTGATGGACTTGTCAGCCAAAACCGCCCGCGTCATCCGCAACGGCCAAACCATGGACATCCCGGTCGAAGAAGTGGTCCATGGCGACATCATTATGGTGCGTCCGGGCGAGAAAGTGCCGGTTGACGGCAAGATTACCAAGGGCGGTTCAGCCATCGACGAATCCATGATTACCGGTGAAAGCTTGCCGGTCGAAAAGCATATTGGCGACTCGGTTATCGGGGGTACCGTCAATAAGGTTGGCAGCTTCGAATTCGAGGCCACCCGCATCGGCTCCGAAACCGCTTTGGCCCAAATCATCCGCCTGATCGAAGACGCCCAAGGGTCTAAGGCGCCGATTCAAAATATGGCTGACCGCATTTCTGCCTGGTTCGTCCCAGCCGTCATCGGCATCGCCATCATCACCTTCGGCGTCTGGTATTTCCTGCTCGGCTCGACCCTCACCTTCGCCCTCATGGCCTTTACCGCAGTTATCGTCATTGCTTGCCCCTGCGCCCTTGGCCTAGCCACCCCAACTTCATTGATGGTCGGTACCGGCAAAGGTGCTGAATATGGCATCTTGATCAAGGGCGGCGAACCGCTGGAGGCGGCCTGCAAGATAAATACCGTCATCTTTGACAAGACCGGCACCCTGACCAAGGGCAAGCCGGAAGTAACCGACGTCTTGAATTTCGCCAATCTGGACGAAGATGAGGTGCTCACTATCGCTGCCAGTCTGGAAAAATTATCCGAACATCCCTTGGCCGAAGCGATCTACACCCACGCCCAAGAAGAAGACTTCGGCCTCGACGAAGTCCTTGATTTCACCGCCATCCCCGGACACGGCGTCCAAGGCACGATCAATGGCACAGTTTATTACTTCGGCAATCGCAAGCTAGTGAGCGAAACCTTGGGCCACCCAATCGACAAGATTAATCGCAAACTGGCCAAGTTGGAGGAGCAAGGTAAGACTGCCATGATATTGGCCACCAAAGAGTCCATCCTCGGTGCCATCGCCGTAGCTGATACGGTCAAGCCAACCACTGCTGCGGCCATAAGCAGCCTCAAAGCCATGGGCATCGAAGTCTACATGATTACCGGCGACAACCAGCGCACCGCTCAAGCGATTGCCCGAGAAGTCGGCATTACCAACGTCTTGGCCGAGGTTTTGCCCGAAGACAAGGCTAATGAAGTCAAAAAATTACAGGACACCGGAAAGCGCGTCGCCATGGTCGGCGATGGCATCAATGATGCCCCCGCCCTTGCCCAAGCCAACCTGGGCATCGCCATGGGGTCCGGCACTGACGTGGCCATGGAAACCGGCGGCATCGTCATCATGAAAAACGACCTGAACGACGTTGTCACCTCTCTCGAGCTGGCCCGCGAAACCATGGGCAAGATCAAGCAAAATATGTTTTTCGCCCTCTTCTACAACGTCATCGGCATCCCGATTGCAGCCCGCATCTTCGCCGGTTTCGGCTTGATTCTCAAGCCCGAGCTGGCTGGCCTAGCCATGGCCATGAGTTCGATTTCCGTGGTTACCAACTCCTTGTTACTGCGCTACTTCCGGCCCGGCAAGCGCAACTATGCCTCGCTCGTCGCGCCACTGATAATGGTCATCGTCTTCACCTTCGGTTTCTTCGAGTTCGCTAAATTCAGTTCCGGCATGGAAAACCAGGGGATGAACAAAACGGTTTCCATTGAAACCGCCACCACCTTGAACACCTTCTTGGCCAATGGCCAGACTAAGATCAATTTCGCCGAAGGCAATCCAAAACTATTCCTCGGTGCCGAAAGCCTGCCCGGCAGCCTCAAGGCCAACGCTGGCACCTTGGCTTTAGGTGATTACGAAATGGTCATCGGCTATAAAGAGGCCATGATGATGAAAGAGGAAAAGTTGATCCAAGGCCCTGGCGACTCACTGAAGGATTTCTTCGGCCTGTCCAGCGTCAAGATCGTCGGCATCATAGAACCGACCGGCACACTAATCGATGACTACCATTTCGTTAATGGCAAAACTTTGTTGAATATGACCAATTCGGCCGAAATCAAGATTGTGGCAGAAAAGGATATTACCAAAAACTTCTACTTCGTAAATGCGACTAACACGCCAGAGAAATTAAAAACTTCAATCAAAGGCTTTGACGAAGTCGCCCTAGGTGAAACGAAGTTCCTGCCCATATACGTCGGCAGCTCTGAAGCCGAGATGATGATCAGAGCAAAACTGATCACTAAGCCAGGCGATACCATAGATAACTTTTTCGGTAATAACATTATTGTAGCTGGCATTCTGCCTGAAACCCAAACCGCTCTTGATTCGATGCATTATGTGGGCCAAGGTTTCGTCCTAAAAAAATAAGCTTACATCGCCCAACAAAAAAACAGCGGCAGCCTCGCTGTTTTTTTGTTGGGCGATGTTTTGCTATACTGATAATATTAAACTCAAACCAAAAGAAATGATAATCAAACCTTCCTCCGAAATTCGCAAAGACTATTTTCTAGACAAGTATGTAATCATCACCCCGGGGCGCGCAAAGCGTCCACGAGATGTCCGCGAAAGCTCGGTTATTCACAAGGACGTCAAGTGCGGACTTTGTCCAGAGGGGATTGAAAAAAAATTAATCATCGACGCGGTCGGTGGCCAGAAGGCTTGGGAAGTTATGGTACTTAAAAACAAGTACCCGGCCGTAACCACCAGCAACCCTAAAGCGTTTGGCACACAAGAGGTTATCGTCGAGACTCCCGAACACGGAAAAGAAATGCATGAATTTTCTCTAACCCAGCTTGAAAAAGTCTTGCAAACATATCGAAGCCGCATAACTGTTTTGAGCAAAAACAAGAAACTCGATTACATCTTGATTTTTAAAAACAGCGGCTCAAAGGCTGGCGCCTCGCTAGCACATTCACACTCCCAAGTATTTGCCACCAAAATCCTACCCCCTTTGCTGATAACCGAAATGTCTGAAGCTGAGCGCTACAAAAGCGAGCACGGCACCTGCCCTTATTGCGATATCATCAAAAAGGAGTCTCGAAGCAAGCGATTGGTCTATGAAGACAACCAGCTATTTGTTTTCGCACCCTATGCCAGCGAATATCACTATGAACTATGGTTCATGACAAAAAGGCACATAGACAATATGACCGATCTTAATCAGGCTGAAATAAAATCATTGGCCTATGCCCTAAAAAGAGCTTTGATAAAACTGCACATCCTAGGCATCCCATATAATTTTTTTACCCAGCAAGCGATTTCTGAGCCTAACCAGCATTTTTATCTTAAGCTTCAGCCGCGAGACTCCGTCTGGGCGGGCATTGAGATAAGTTCCGGATTGATTATTAATTCCGTCTCGCCTGAAGAAGCGGCAAAATTCTATAAAAAATAAATTCGACCACAAAAACACCCTAACGTCAATTGACGTTAGGGTGTTTTTTTTCTAAGATAAGCAAGTAATTATGGTGTTTGTAAAAATTTGCAAATATTAGTAAAATATAAACAGTTATTAACTCCTTTTAAACAGTTATCCATATGCCTATTCCACAGTTTATACACAAGAAGACGCCCGAACCATCAAGGCAAATTTACTCGCCCGTTCGCCCGCAAAACCCTGAGCCAAAAAGGAAAAAAATTGCTTCCAGGCTTTCGTTTTTGCGCTATATTACAAAAAAAGGTGTTATATTGGCCATTTTTATCGGTTTACTACTAATACTTGGCGGTTTCTTTTATCTCTCACAAGGGTTGCCCGATCCTAATAAGCTAATTGAGCGGCAAGTTGCCCAAAGCACCAGAATATATGACCGGACCGGGAAAACCGTTTTATACGAGATTTATGGCGATCAAAAAAGGACCCTGGTCGGATTAAACGATATCCCGCAAAACGTCCGCAATGCGACCATTGCTATTGAAGATAAGAACTTCTATAAGCACGGCGGCTTCAGTTTGTGGGCCATTTTTCGCACAGTCGTGACGAATGTGATAAAAAACCAAAAGGCCGGTGGATCGACATTAACGCAACAGCTGGTTAAGAATGCCATTTTGACCAACGAAAAAAGCTATGTCCGTAAAGTTAAAGAGCTCATCTTGGCATATCAAATGGAGAAGCGTTTCTCCAAGGATGAGATTCTTCAAATGTACTTAAATGAAATCCCTTATGGTTCAACCGCCTACGGCGTTGAGTCAGCCAGTCAGAGATATTTTGGCAAAAGAGTCCAGGACGTCAGCCTAGCTGAGGCCGCCATCCTTGCCGCCTTACCGCAAGCTCCGTCCCGCTATTCGCCTTATGGGCCCAACCGTGACCTCCTAATAAGCCGTCAGCGTTATGTGTTGGATGTGATGTCTGAACAGGGGCACATTTCTAAAGATGAGGCCGAGGCTGCAAAAAAAGTTGAAATAACCTTCACCAAACCCAAAGAAAACATTTTAGCTCCTCATTTCGTAATGTATTTAAAGAATGTTCTCTCTGAGAAATATGGTGACAAAACCATCGAACAGGGCGGCTTGAAAATCATCTCCTCAATCGACATCGACAAACAAAAGGCGGCCGAGGAAGCAATAGCGGAAAGGGTTGAAAAAAACGACAAATACCAAGCCAGTAACGCCGCTCTTGTTTCCATAGACCCCAAAACCGGCCAAATCCTGGCCATGGTGGGCTCTAAAGATTATTTCAGTGATAAGATAGACGGCCAGGTCAATATCGCAACCAGCCCCCGACAACCAGGCTCTTCATTCAAGCCAATAGTATATGCCACCGCCTTTGCCAAGGGCTACACGCCCGACACGGTGTTATATGACTTGGTCACAAACTTTTCAACCGACGCCGACAAGAAATACGAACCTCATAATTATGATGGTGCTGAGCACGGCCCAGTAACCATCCGAAAGGCTCTCGCCGGATCCTTGAATATTCCTGCAGTCAAGGCGATGTATTTGGCTGGGGTTAACAGTGTAATGGAGGCTGCAAAAAAGCTGGGCTATTCAACACTTAACGACAAGGACCGCTTCGGTTTATCCTTGGTGTTGGGCGGTGGTGAGGTACAACTACTTGAACATGTTAATGCCTATAGCGCCTTCTCTCAAGACGGGTTAGTCCATGCGATTTCTCCTGTGCTTAGGGTTGAGGACAAGTCGGGTAAAATCCTGGAAGAATACCAAGATCAAAGCACTAAAGCCTTTGAGCCCCAGGTTGCTCGCCAAATAACCAGCATCTTGTCAGATAACAACGCCCGATCATATGTGTTTGGTTCGCGCAATTTCTTAACCTTATCTGATCGTCCTGTCGCAGCGAAAACCGGAACCACAAACGACTATAAAGACGCCTGGACGGTTGGGTATACCCCCTCGCTAGTGACTGGTGTTTGGGTGGGAAACAATGACGCCACTTCAATGAAAAGAGGGGCTGACGGCAGCGTTGTGGCGGCGCCGATTTGGAACGCCTACATGAAAAAAGTTCTCGCCGGAACGCCAATAGAAAATTTCACCGCTCCCGAATCGGTAAAAACCGGAAAACCAGTTCTTGATGGTGCTGCTAGCAGCAGTCTTATAATCAGGATTGACCGTGCATCAGGACTATTAGCAACAGAGTATACTCCCGCCTCTTTTATTGAGGAAATAAACTTTGGCCAACCTCACGATATTCTATACTACGTAAGTAAGGATAATCCGCGCGGTCCTGCGCCAACCAACCCTTCAAGTGATTCACAGTTTGCGCTCTGGGAGGCGCCCGTGCAAGCTTGGGCTAAGAAAAATGGTCTTATTTCAACCAGCACCGTTCCCACTGAAAAAGACAATCTCCACAAGCCAGAAAATCAACCAATTTTCACCATTGAACAGCCGCTCGAAGGACAAACCATCACCGAGCCAAGACTTTCAGTAACTTTAAGCGGCGTAACAGCGCCTCGGGGCGTAAACCGTGTAGAATATTATATCAACGACAACCTCCTGGCAACCGTCTCAAACTACCCATTCAACCTTGATCAGCTGATTAATTTTTTAACGCCTGGCATCCAAGGTTTACGCGTCCGCATCTGCGATGATATTGATAACTGTTCGGAAAAATCCATTAATATCAACTTAGGATTTTCGCCAGACCAAAACATTGAACCGACATTATTGTGGAATCAGTCAGTGCCAGAGGTTGATAGGGGGGCTGTATTAAATATGTCTTTCACATCTTCAAACATCGAGGCCTTCAGCGCTATTAAAATCAAGCAAGGTTCCGCCTCATCTTCGAGTAATAGCTTGGTTAAGACCTTTTCACGCGTCGACCTGCAGCCGATCACGCCTTACTCTTGGACCGCCCCCAGTCAAGCTGGAGAATACAACCTACTTTTAGAGGGACTAACCTGGGGTAATAATAAAATTCTCTCCCCAACCGTCACTATTAAGGTCAAATAAAACAATAAAAAAAACACCGCCTCAAGTGGGCGGTGTTTTTTTTATTGTTTTATCGGCATCACTATATAAAGGTAATCCGAGTTGTTGGCTGGCCGCAGTAAGCAGGGCGTATTTCCATCCACAACCTCGACCACAACCTCATCGCCACCGATAGTGTTTAGACCATCCAATAAATACCTATAATTAACAACCACGAAATTATCCTCTCCCTCTATTTTTCCTGGGACCTCAACGATATTCTCACCAGTCTGCCCAGAGGCTGATGAAACTATCAAGCCACCCTTGTTCTTGGGGAAGTCTAAATTAATATCATTTATCCCAGTTTTAGCAAACAACGAAGAGGCCTTCACCGCTCGCATAATCTGTTGCTGCTCAATCGTTGCTTTGGTCTTAGCTTGGCCTGGAATTATTTGCCTATAATCAGGATACTGACCCTCAATCAACCGAGAAACTATTTCAGTCGAACCATAAACGAACATTATCTGATTCTCATAAATATATACCTCCACATCCTCAAGTTCTCCGGCCACATCTTCTTTAGTTCCTGAAATTATTCGCACCACCTCCTGGATCGTTTTGGCCGGGACTATCACGCTAGCGCTCTCTATGGTGCTCTCACTTACACCGATTTTCTTTTCAGCCAACCGATAACTATCCGTTGCGGCCAAAATCAATTCTTTATTTGACAGATTAAACAATACGCCGGTCAACTCCACCCTTGTTTCATTTGTTGAAACGGCAAAGACTACTTGATTGAGCGCCTTGCGCAGAAGCTGGACAGGAACCTTGCAAAAATTACCCCTTTCAACAATCGGTATTAGCGGAAACTCCTCAGCCGACTGCCCCTTGATTTTTGTATTATAACTATCACAAGATATGGTGAGGGAATTATTGTTCAGGCCGATGTCTATCTTCTGATTTGGCAACAAACTGATGTAGTCGGCCAATATTTTCGCATCAACAGTAAATGCGCCCTCCTGATCGATTTTACCACGCACAACGCAACTGATGCCGATTTCCAGATTAGTGGAGACTAATTTAATATTCCCTTGCTTGGCTTCAATTAAAACATTATTAAGAATTGGGAGATTTTGGTTTTTCCCTGTAAGGTGGCCCGCGATAAATAACCCTTGTTTTAAGTTCTCTTGCAGACTAGAAAATTTCATACACACTCTTCACTAGTTATTTATTAATAGATAAATATAAATTTAAGATACAGTAATAATGATAATAAGGACCGGGATAAGTTGAAAACTGCTTTTTTGTCTTGAGCTTAGCCTAAATTATTTTATCCAGCTTGTGTGTGGCGAGGCTTGGATGGGTGGGCTACTTTTTTATTTTAGTGGAAAAGCCCGATGGGCTTTGAGTTATCCCGTGTTTGTTCGTTTTTTTGCACCGCCAAAACTACAACTCAGAAACAACTTTAAAGTTATACACTGGCACTGTAGATAAGTTGTTTAATAGATTCTAGTTCTTGTTTCAGCCTCTCGTTCTCTTGAACCTCTTTTGAAATCTTGTTGTGGGCGTGCATAGCAGTCGTGTGGTCTCGACCACCAAGCTCTTGCCCGATGGTTGGGAACGAGGCGTTAACCTCTTCCCTTAAAAGAAACATAATTATTTGCCGGGGGGTAACCAGCTCTTTTTTGCGGCTTTGACCGGTGATATCTTTTACTGCAACATCATAAAAACGCGCCACGGCATCGATAACTGATTTAGCGTTCGTAGACTTTTGCTGGTAGTTGATTATGATGCTGGCTAAAATATTTTTAGCTGTTTCCATTGTCGGTTTGTAGTTGTTGAATTCGTGGTAGGCGATCAGGCGGTTTAGCGCGCCTTCAAGCTCGCGGATGTTGTTTTGGACGTTGGCTGCAACATAAGACAAGATCTCATTTTCAAGTGAGTAGTTTTTCTCTCGGCACTTTCGCTCAAGTATCGCCATGCGAGTTTCAACATCAAGCTGTCCTACGTCGGCAATCATCCCCCACTCAAAGCGTGAAAGAAGCCTTTTTTCAAGAGCGGGGATAGATTTTGGGGGACGGTCTGAGGTTAGGACAATTTGCTTGTTGTTTTGGTGAAGCTCGTTGAAAGTGTGGAAAAACTCCTCTTGGGTTCCATCTTTTCCTGCCATGAATTGAATATCATCAATGAGCAGCAAATCGACGTTCCGGTACCTTTCTTTGAATTCGCGAGCCTGGCCGCTCTTAACTGCTTGAATGTAGTCGTTCGTAAACTTCTCGGAAGTTATGTACATTATCTTATCGCTCTTTTTTGAAAGAGTGTGTCCGATCGCTTGAAGCAGGTGGGTCTTGCCAAGGCCAACGCCGCCATAGATGAATAGCGGATTGTAGGCGTTCCCAGGATTGGCTGCAACTGCCTGGCACGCCGCGTGCGCCAACTCGTTGCCTTTGCCGACAACAAAATTGTCAAAGGTGTACCTATTGTTCAGGCCGAAGCGGTTGATCGGCAACACCTCAGTGTGAAGCCTCTCGGTTTCGCTATTTGGCCGAACGCGCTTGACGATATCGGATACAGGAGATGCTTTTCTGGCCTCGACTTTGTAAAAAATATCCTTAACCGCTTGGCTGGTTACGCTTTTGAGAGCGTTAAGAATTTCCTGATGATACTTTTTTTCAAGCCACGCTTTAGTGAAGGTGTTTGGCACGCAAACAACAGCTTGGTTATTTTCAAAGGACGAGATGAAGGTGTCCTTGAACCAGGTGGTGAAATTCGCACGCGAGAGGGTGAGTTCGATTTCACCTAAGGCAGCCTGCCAAAGCTGTTCATTGTTCATAAGCAAGGGGGTTATTTTGAAAGTTTAAGATGAGTGCTGTTTGATGATGAAAGTATATCAGGGTGTTCAACTATAAGAAAGGGCCCAGCCTGTGCATAAACTGTTGATATGTCCGAAAACAAGCCAGCGGAAGACAATTGACTAAAAGCTTTAAAGATGTTAGTATTTTTTAGAATCTTCTTTTATCTTAAGGATATTTATAATAATGTAAAGGTTATGCCAAAAAGAACTTATCAGCCCAACAAGAAACGAGCGAGCAAGAAGCATGGTTTTTTGAAACGGGTGGCCACAAAGAATGGTCGGAATGTCATCAAGCGTCGTCGCGCCAAGGGCCGCAAAAGGTTAACAAAATAAAGAATGGGGCATATGCCTAAGCTGATTGGTCATTTGCGAAAGAAAAAAGACTTCGATTCGGTGTTCAAGTTAGGCAAATCGAGTTATGACCAGCTCTTAGGGATTAAGTGTATGCCCAACAACCTGCCTGATTTAAGGATTGGTATAGTGATTAGCAATAAGGTTAGCAAAAAAGCTGTATTTCGGAACCGCCTGCGAAGGCAGCTTCGGTACATCGCCGCTAAGCATGCTGACGATACGAAATTTGGCAACGACTTAATAATCCTGGTGCTGCCGGCTGCCCTTGGGCAGCCGTTTGCTGATTTGGAGAGATCTTATCTGTTTAATTCGAGGCGCATAAGAGCTAAAAATTAAGGTATGTGGAAAGTTTTGCCGCAGTATCTGCTCATATCCCTAATCAAGCTTTATCAAAAAACTCTTTCGCTTGATCATGGCTGGTTTAAGCATAGACACCCTCACGGGTATTGCCGTTTTTATCCAACCTGCTCCAATTATGCGATACAAGCCATTGAAAAGCACGGTGCCATAAAAGGCGGCTTTAAGGCGGCCTGGAGAATATTAAGGTGCAACCCCTGGAACAAGGGCGGGATGGACCCAGTTTAAAAATAATAAACAAACATGTTTAAAGAGCTTTTTTACGCAGTCTGCTACAAACCGATACTTAACCTTTTGGTGGTTATTTATAACAACATACCTGGCCACGACCTAGCCATTGCCATTATCCTTATTACGATCTTGATTAAGCTGTTTTTGTGGCCTTTTTCCCGCCAGGCCATCCGGGCTCAAAAAGAGCTTCAAGAGCTTCAGCCTAAGCTAGAGGAGATAAAAAAAACTTATTCAAGCAACAAGGAAGAACAGGCCAAGGCGACTATGGCGCTGTACCGCGAGCACAAGATAAATCCCTTCTCTTCTTGTTTGCCGCTATTGGTGCAGCTGCCATTTTTTTTCGCGGTATTCCAGGTTTTTCGAGAAATCAGCACCAACAGCCAGATTTTAGGATATTTGTATAATTTTGTCAGCAAACCAGAATCAATAAATCCTCAGGGCTTTTTCGGTTTGATCAATCTGGCCGAACCAAGCTATTTACTGGCCGTATCGGCTGGTTTGGCTCAATTCTGGCAAGCGAAAATGCTTTCAAGCCAGCGTCCACCAACCCAAGATGAAGGGGCAAAAGATGAGGACTTCGCCGCGGTTATGAACAAGCAGATGTTATATATGATGCCAGCCTTAACGGTGTTTATCGGTATTACTTTGCCGGCCGGCCTTTCGCTTTATTGGCTGGTCATGACTTTATTGACCGTCCTTCAACAGTTTTTGGTTTTCAGAATGAAAAAATCATCATAGCAGGAATAATAAAAGAGCCGCTCATTTGAGCGGCTCTTTTATTATTCCTTAAAATGACCGTCCCTTCCCCACAATCAAGGTAACGGATTGTTTGGCAAGCTTTATTTCCACCGGAGGAATAATGCCGACCGAGTTATCTAACAGCAGCGTTTGCTGCTTCTTGTTTTCTATGAAAAATTTTTCAGCGGTAAAAATACTTTCACCGAAAGACTTCTTTTTTAAAAAACCGGAGTCTTCTTCTGTTTTTATATACAATTCAAGCTGCCCGTCATTGGGGCTGAAGCGAGCCAAGTCACCCTTATCGTGGGTTAGCGGAAGATTTATGATTTTTATCAGGGCAGAATTCGGAGCTTCGATAGAATATCCTTTTTCAAGAGCGACCAAGGTGTCTTTTCCAGAAATCGTCGCCTCGGTCAAAAAATAGTATTGGTTAGCTTGGGCCAGGTCGATCTTGGCCAGCCGGCGAGCAGAGAGTATGTCGCATGAGGCTAATTCATGGTCTATGCCCAGGTATTCTGCGATCGAGTTTTTGTCCTTGCCCACAGGAATAAACCCCACAGGAATGTCGTACCCGCCAAGGGAGTTGATGACCTTGCTTAGAGTTTCGTCATTTCCGACAGCGACGATGGTTTTTGCGCCACGCCTAATTTCTCCCAGTATCAAATCCTGGTAGTTTTTGATTACGCCAAGTCGGCAGATCTTTCCATTAAGTCCGAGGTCGGTCAAGCGTGTTTCAATTTTTGCTAGGGTTTTCGAATATTTATTATTTCCCAAAAAACCGTCGTAGATGTATACGTGCATTTAATTGTGTTGGGGGCGCTTATTTTTCAGCAACGGCAGGAGTGCCTTCAGTGCCCTTTTTCATTATTAATGATCCGTTAATGACCGCCCCTTGCTCGACTGAAATCTGATTTACCTCGATATCACCGCTTATTTTTGCCGTAGAGGTAATTTCCATAAAACCCTTCATTTTGATATTCCCTATTATTTCACCAGAGATTTTGCCATCCCTCGCTTCGATATTGGCCTGTACTTTGGCTTTGTTGCCAACAAAGAGACTGCCGGCAGTCTTTAGCGTGCCTTCAAAAAAACCATCGATTATTATATCGCCTTGGCCGTTGAATTCGCCTTTGACTTTTACCGAAGGACCGATAATTGTTTCGATGTCTTTACCTTTCAGCTTCTCATCTTTGGAAAACATAGTTTTTTCTCTTAGGTTATTATTTATCATTAATTTCATTCTAGTTTAGTAAGATGGCATTTGTCAAAAATAAAAATATGATGTAGACTATATTTGAAATATTGATAAAATATCAAACAGATATTTTATTTTTTATTTACCTCTGGGATCAGTTGAGCCCTTGTAGTTTAATGGATAAAACAAGACACTCCTAACGTCTAGATGGTGGTTCGATTCCCCCCGGGGGCACTTGGCTAATGTTAGCAAAAAAATGGGCCCATAGCTCAGTTGGCTAGAGCGCTTGCATGGCATGCAAGAGGTCGCTGGTTCGAGCCCAGTTGGGTCCACAAAAAGGCGAGCTTAATAGCTCGCCTTTTTTTGTCAAAGATACAGCATTGAATCTAGTTGAGCAAATGTTCCACGTGGAACATTTGCAAAATAAGACAATGTTCCACGTGGAACTTTAAGTCCATAATAATGTGGACATAAATTTAGGGTATTGTTTATTGTAAATAAGCAAAGTATAATAGGAGGGTAATTTATCATAAAAACTATGTACGACACAATAATTATTGGGGCTGGACCGGCGGGTGTCTCTGCCGCAATTTATGCAGTAAGACGAGAAATGAAAACTCTATTGATTAGTAAGGATATAGGCGGCCAGGTTGGCTGGGCCGGTGAGATTGAAAATTATCCAGGGTTTCCCAGTATTAAGAATTATGAGTTGGTCGGTCTTTTTGAAAAGCATTTGAAAAGCGCTGGAGTTGAACATCTTCTGTCTGAGGTTAAGGCGATCGTAAAAAATCAGGATGATGTCTTTGAGGTGGTGACCTCGAAAGACAAATACTTGGCCAAGACGGTTATAGTTACTATGGGGTTAGTTCCCCGCCGATTGGCCATTTCAGGAGAAGAACAATTTAACGGCAAGGGGGTTTCATATTGCGCTAATTGCGATGGACCGTTGTTCAGACACAAGACCGTGGCGGTTGTCGGCGGAGGAAATGCCGCCCTAGATGCCGCTGAAGTGTTGTCAAAAATCGCTAGCAAGGTTTATCTGATCCATCGTAGCGATAAGTTCAGAGCCTTTGATATGTTGGTTGATGAGGTTAAGGCAAGGCCCAATATTGAGATTGTTGACCATGCGGTAGTTAAAGAAATCGTTGGAAACGAAAAGGTTTCTGGTATTAAAATTGATCGAGCTGATGGCAAGACTTCAGACATTGAAGTTGATGGAGTATTTATCGAGATTGGCCGGATTGCGCACACCGACGTCCTGAAGGAGCTGGTTAGGATGGATGAAAAAAATCAAATCATTATTGATGAAAAGTGCAACACTAGCCTAAGCGGCATGTTCGCGGCCGGCGATGTGACCAACGGAGAGTTCAAGCAAATTTCGATCGCCTCGGGTCAGGGAACGATTGCGGCCCTAGCGGCCTATCAGTATTTACAGTTGAAGCTGGGAAAACCGCAGGTGGTTGTGAGAGATTTGAGTAAAAAATAGCTAATATTAGCTAAATGTATTCTTTTAAGACTGAACATAGATATCTTGAAAACGGATTTGAGGCGGTTATAGGAATTGATGAAGCTGGTCGAGGTCCATTGGCAGGTCCGGTGGTGGCGGCCAGCTTTTTGTTTTCTTTGCCACCAGAACAATTCAAGAGCTTATTGGGAGTGGACGATTCTAAAAGAGTTACAGAGAAAAAAAGGCAGTATATATATGATACGCTCACTAAGGATTTTAAAGGTCATTTCAGCTATGCAGTAGTGAATCAAGGTGACATAGATGAGATCAATATACTTCAGGCGACTTTTCTGGCAATGAAAAACTCCGTAGATACTCTGAATAAGCCGGGTGGCAGCATCTTGTTGGTAGATGGAAATCGAAAAATTCCCGGACTGTCCCTGCCGCAAGAAGCGTACGTTAAGGGTGATTCAAAAATATTTTCGATTGCGGCCGCTTCAATAGTTGCTAAGGTTGTCAGAGACAAGATAATGCTTGAATTGGATGAAGCGTACCCCCAGTACGGCTTTGCTAAAAACAAGGGCTATGGCACTCGCGAGCACTTGTCGGCTTTGCGCAAGCACGGCCCCTCTCCAGTTCATCGCTTAACATTCGCTCCGATCAAGGATTTTATCTAAAATAAGTGTTTTGCTTGTTAATAGCCGGAAAATTATTTATAATTAGTACAAAACAATAATTATAAAAATATGATACCAGGCGTAGGCGGAAGCGTTTTATTGGATGTTAATCTGATATTGAAAAAGACAAAAATAGGCGACCGGATGGTGGTCGCGAATCTTGGTTGCGGCGCATCGGGACACTTCGTGTTTCCTGTCGCTGACCTGGTCGGCAAGAAGGGAAGAGTGTATGCGGTTGATATTCTTAAAACAGTACTGGAAAGGGTCGCCCGGCGGGCGAAACAAGAAAATTATCCCAATGTTGAAACGATTTGGAGTAATTTGGAGATTTTTAATGCTACAAAAATTGAGGCAGGTTCGCTTGACGCAGCACTTTTAGTTAATGTATTATACCAATCACAGCATCGGGCAGAAATCTTGCGAGAGGCGATTCGAATGCTGAAGAAGGACAGCAGGCTTTTGGTCGTCGAATGGAAAAGCATCAGCTCGCCGCTTGGCCCGCCAGTCGAGGAACGGGTAAACGAGGAGCTGCTTCATACGGCCGCAAAAAAATTAGGATTAGTTGTCGAGGAGGAATTCCAAGCCGGGGAATATCATTACGGCATCGTATTTACTAAAGCGTAGAAAAAATGAAAAATCTTTTGACTTTGAAGTTTTGGTTCAGTACTAGACCGGGTGACCTGACTGCGCAGGCGCAGGCGGGAATGCTGGTGTTTGCGGCCTTGCTGGCAGCAATCGGTTTTTATGCCTGGCGGTGGCGCAAGCAGAACCCAAAGGGTTTGTACCGCAAGATTTATGGAAGGATCATGTCTTTCGGCTTCACCAACTTAGCTATTAATTTACTGCTGCTGTTTTTCGAATATGAAGCGGTGCCCATCTTGTCTATGCGGCTTTGGCTGCTGATATGGCTCATTTCGATGGTCGCCTGGGCGAGGCTGATTGTAAGAGATATCCAGAAGATGCCACAGATAAGAAGCCAGATAGCGGAAGACAAAAAATTGAAGAAATATATACCTTAATCAAAACAGCCTCAAAAAGAGGCTGTTTTGGCACACATGGAGGACTCATATAATAAAGCGGTCGGAGGCTGGGGTGAAGCTTTGGCTGGAAACTTTCTGCGAAAGCGCGGGTATACGATTATCGCTAATAATGTTCGGGCCAGCTTCAAAGAAGTTGATCTGGTCTGTTGGCAGGAAAAAATCTTAGTTTTCGTTGAGGTTAAAACTCGAATCGGAGACAGTCTGGGCGCCGCCATAGACATGATCGGTGAGAAAAAAATTCTCAACCTGAAGCAAGCCGCCATAAGCTACGTCCTTAGGCATAAACCGAAATTCGAGGCCATAAGAATTGATTTCATAGCGATCGATGCTGATCGCAAGAAAAGAACGGTGAAGATTCGGCACTACAAAGATATTTCCTAGGCCTGGTTGGATTATTGATGGTTTTATGATAGGATAATTTTTATATATGAATAGATTAAACATTCTTAAGCGGTTGATGTCGATTGTAGGAATAGTGATTTTTTCGCTTGCTTTGGTTTTTCCTGCGAGTGCTGCCGGGGTTAATGTTTATTTTTTTTACGGTGATGGTTGTCCTCACTGTGCCAAAGAGGAGAAGTTTTTGGATTATCTGGAAAAGACCGATAGCACTTTGAAGATTTACCGTTACGAAATTTGGAAAAACAAAGACAATCAGGCCTTGCTTGCAAAGGTCGCTAAGCAGCTGGATTTAAATTTTGGCGGCGTGCCAGTCACCATTATCGGCAGCAAGGCGGTCGTCGGTTTTGATGAGACGGAAACGACGGGGGTTAAGATAAGTTCGTTGATTAAGGAGGTAAGCGTCGGACCCCAAATCGACGTAGTTGGAAAATTGTTGGACAATGCTAGCGCGAATGATGAGGACCCAGTCAAGGTTGATGATAATAACGGCGCGCAAGAATCAAAAATACAGGGTTTTTTCGGTGAGATCGATATCAAAAAACTATCCTTACCCGTCTTGACAGCAGTTATCGGGTTGTTGGATAGTCTTAATCCTTGCGCGATGTGGGTGCTGCTATTCCTGCTAAGCTTGCTTTTGGTCGGGGGGGATCGCAACCGTATGCTGGTTTTGGGAGGAGGCTTTGTCACGGCATCGGCGCTTACTTATTTTTTATTTCTGTCGGCGTGGCTCAATGTTTATCAGCTTATCGGATTGCTGGGATGGCTCAAAGTCGCAATAATCGCCGTGGCGATTATTGCTGGTGCATATAATTTGCGAGAATATTGGCGCAATCGAAAAGGCGGTTGTGAAATCAAAGATGCGCCGAAGCGGCAAGCGATTATGCAGCGACTTCGTCAAGTGGCACAGCACAACTCCTTGCTGATAGCATTCGTGGGCGTGGTTTCTTTGGCCTCGGTAATAAACCTTATCGAGCTGCTTTGCAGCGCCGGCTTACCGGCTGTTTATGTACCGGTTTTGACTCAAGCCGGCTTGCCTCAGTGGCAGTATTATTCTTACCTGCTCTTGTATGTGTTTTTTTATGTGCTTCCCCAGCTCGTTGTTTTTCTGATCGCCTTTTTTTCTATGCGCCTCACTGCCATCAGCTCGCGCGTGACTAAATGGTCTAATCTTTTCGGCGGGATAATAATGATTCTCTTAGGCCTATGGCTGCTAATCCAATGGTACTAAAAAAAGTCTTATTGCTTTTCGTCGTAATTTGCGGCAGCTTGGCGCTGCCGTTTTTTTTCGTGTCGGCGCAAGAGAAAACAGCCGACGACACGACTTTTAAGGGAATCGTGCTTGAAGTAACGGAACAGCAGCTGAGGACCTTGCCGGACGGGGCGCAGGTCGAACAACAGAACCTGAGGCTCAAGGGCCTGGAGGGCGAATTTAAGGACAGGGTCGTGAACTACTATGGCATCGGGGATGTTGACGTGATTAAGAAAAATATTTATCAGCAAGGCGACAAGGTTTTGGTGGTCGCATCTTCCGATGACCAGGGTCAAGTAACTTATTATGTGACGGATTACGTCCGCACTGGAAGTCTGTTGTTTCTTAGTATTATATTCTTGCTGAGCCTGGTAGCAGTCGGGGGGTGGAAGGGCGTTCGTTCGGTCATGTCGCTAACCTTGAGCTTTGTTGTCATAATGAAATATATCGTGCCGCAAATTATCGGTGGCGCCGATCCGATAACCGTCACAGTAATAGGCTCTTTCGTGATACTGATGCTCATCATATATATGACAGAGGGGTTTAATAAGCTTTCTCACCTAAGCGTAGTCAGCATATTTATCAGTCTGTTGATTACCGTCGCCCTGTCTTGGCTATTTGTGGACTTGGCCAGATTGTCCGGCTTGGCGAGCGAGGAAAGCAGCTTTTTGATCGGAGTCGGGACTGGAGCGATTAATTTTCAGGGGCTGTTGATGGCCGGGATTATAATAGGCGCGCTCGGCGTGCTGGATGATATAGTTATTTCCCAAGTCGCCACCGCCATGGAAATCCATAAAACAGACAGCCATCTGAGCCGAACGGAGATATTCAAGCGGACTTATAGCGTCGGTATTTCGCATATCAGCTCCATGACCAATACTTTGTTTTTGGCATATGCCGGTGCGTCGCTTTCGTTGCTGGTTTTGTTCGGCAGCGGTCAGAGCGGCTTTGTCGGTTGGGGACAGGCTTTGAACAATGAGCTGATCGCAACCGAGATAGTCAGGACCATGGCCGGCAGCGTCGGCCTGGTGCTTTCGGTGCCGGTTTCGACTTTTCTGGCAGCTTGGTGGGTTAAAAGAGCTTGAGTTTATAATAAAAAACGCCCCGCTTTATGCGGGGCGTTTTTTATTGTTGTAGTTATAGTTCTTGGTTAGGGCTGGCCTTAAGCAACGAGGCGTCTGCAAGCCGAAGAGTGGAAAGTTTATGGCAGGCCGCCGCCCCTATCATGGCGGCATTATCTGAAGTATATGTAAGTTCTGGGGCGGAAAATAAAAAACCTTTGCTTTCAGCCGATGACTGCAGGACCGAGCGCAGTTTCTGGTTCGCTGAAACGCCGCCAGCCAGCAAGATGGTTTTGACATGGAATTTCTCAGCGGCGGACATGGTTTTCGAGACCAAAACATCGACGACGGCCGACTCGAATGAATGGCAATATGCAGGAATCTTTTGCTTCCATTCGTGATCGTTTTTTAGGGCGTAGAGCAAAGCGGTTTTTAAGCCGGAAAAGGAAAAATCAAGGTCATGACTGCCAATCATCGGTCGAGGCAGGTCAATCGTGTGTTGTTGCCCGCCAGAGCTCGAGTGTTCGGAGGCCAGCCTGGAAACAATAGGGCCGCCTGGGTAGCCTAAGCCCATTAGCTGGGCCGCTTTATCGAAGGCTTCTCCCGCAGCGTCGTCACGAGTCTGGCCGACGATCACCAAATTTTTTTCTTTATCCATACTAACAAGGTTGGTGTGGCCGCCTGAAACAGTTAGAATAATAGCCGGAAGCACTACCTTGTTGTTGCCGATGAAGTTGGCGTGGATGTGCCCTTCGATATGGTTTATGCCAATCAGTGGAAGGTCTAGCGTATGCGCTAGAGCCTTGGCGGTTTCGACGCCGACCATAAGGGAAGTGACCAGCCCCGGGCCCGAGGTTACAGCGATCGCATCAATGTTGTGCTTTATTTGGTCTGGAGCAATATTGGCCTGTTTCAGTGCGGAGTTTATTACCGGCAGGATATTGCTAACATGTTCTCTGGCCGCTAACTCGGGCACGACGCCGCCGAACTTTTCATGAAGGGAAATTTGCGAGCTTACTACATTTGAAATGACTGAAATCAAGCCGTGGTCAGATTCGACTACAGCCGCCGAGGTGTCATCACAACTAGATTCTAGGGCGAGTATTCTCATAAATATAATTTAAGCCGAGCGTCAGCCCGGCTAAATCATTGATGGTAGCGCTACGGGGAATCGAACCCCGGTTACCAGGATGAAAACCTGGTGTCCTAACCACTAGACGATAGCGCCTCGATTAAATAAAAAATCCCCGTGAAGGGCGTTTTTGACTGTTAACAATATAAAACAAATGCATAATATTGTCAATAAACCAAAAACACCCCACGCAGCGGGGTGTTTTTGGTAAAAATAGGTTTAATTTTCTGCTAATTTTTGCTTAAACCAGTCAACCCATTTTATTTCTACCGGATTGACTTGGTTGAGTATGCCAAGGTAGAGACTGAACCAGGCACCTAACTGCAATAGCTCAAACGCTTGCTCTAGCTTAGTCTCGCCTTTCATAAGGTATTCCATGGTCGCAATCTTATTTTTCTTTACAACCTCATTGGTAAGCCTGGCACGTTTTTGGATTCGGGGCGAGTATAAGGATGAATTGAAAAAAATGAAGGCGAGGTCTCCTGGGTTTGTTGTTGGGTTGGCCAGGCCTTCCATGGCAAAATGGTTCAAGTCGGGGAGTGGGAGGTATGAGGCAAAATTCTTGCTGTTTTCGCAAATCTGATTGCGCATGGCGTGCAGATTGCCAGTCAAGAACTCCGCACCTACCAAAATCGGCTGTTTTTTGAAGCAGCCGAGCGCCAATCTTTTGGCCTCGTTGCTTTTAGCAGGAGATTGAGGGTTGAGACGTTTATCCCAGTCTTTAAGAAGTTCGATTGTCTTACTTAGTTCTGCCTGGTCGATCTTGAACAGGCCTGCAGCTGACAACAAGCTGGCGATCCCCAGGATCGAATAACCGAGGCCAAGCCTTGGCTGGTTCGATGGATTAGCCTCAGGCATGAAAATATAGGCTGGGAGCTTGTCGCGCTTAACAATTTTTTCCAGCGGGCTTTTGCCGCTTGAAACAATGGCCACGATCTTGGCCTGCCTTTTTTTTGCCTCGGCGTAAACACTGAGAACCTCTTCGGTGGTGCCGGAATACGATGACAGAACCAATAAGGTTTTATTGTTTACGTGCGCGGGCAGGATGTAGTCCGGAGAAATGCTGAACGGCACCTTGATCTGGTCGGCCATGGCATGCATGATGATGTGCGCTCCGAGATTCGAGCCGCCCATCCCCTTGATTACCACTTGGTTAATTTTTTTGTACTCGGCTGGAACCTTGATGGTCTTGGATTCCTTTAGAACTTGGGCCATTTGCAGCGGTAGTGAGCTGATGGATTCCCCGACCTTGCCGGTATCGAATTTTTTTATGCGGTTTAAGTCGTCAAGCATAGTCTTGTTTAAATATTAATATGGAATAATTATATCATTTGTGGCTGGAATGAAACATAGTTTACGGCAAATCAACCTTGATTTTTGCTTGTTTATGTGGTACAATAAAGAATAATCAGGCCATTTGCCTGCTTTATTTTTATCACACTAAACGAGAACAAATATGTCAGGACACAGCAAGTGGGCGACTACTAAGCGGCAAAAGGCAGTGACCGATGCCAAGCGCAGCTCTATTTTTACCAAAGCGGCCAATCTGATCACGATTGCTGCCAGGGATAAGGGCGGCGATCCTATAACCAATTTTGCTTTGCGCGTTGCTATTGATAAGGCGCGCGAGGCCAACATGCCAAAAGACAACATCGAGCGAGCGGTCAAACGAGGCACGGGCGAGCTGGCCGGCGAAAGCATCGAAGAGCTGTATTACGAAGGAGTCGGGCCGGCCCGCGTCCAGTTTATCGTCAAGTGCCTGACCAATAGCAAGAACCGCACCGCCTCGGAGATGAGGCATATCTTTTCCAAGCATGGCGGCTCCATGGGGACAGTGGCCTGGAACTTCGGCCAGAAAGGAGTTTTGCGAGTCAGCGAGGAAAAGATCGGTGACCGCGACTGGGATGAGCTTGAGCTTCGATTGATCGATGCCGGGGCAGAAGATATCATAAAGGCCGACGAAGGCATGACCATAATCGTATCCGTGCCAGATTTGCAGAAAATGAAGGAGTGGCTGGACGCTGAAAAAATTGGCGCCGATTCGGCCCAAATCGAATACGTACCGAAAGAGGCGCAAGAGCTTGACGATGAGGACCTGCCGGCGATCGAGAAGTTTATCGAGGATTTGGAGGATAATGATGATGTGGCAGATTATTATCACAACTTAAGCAACTTTTAATACGGGCGCCTTAAAATAAGTGGTAGCAATCCAGAAAAAAATAATTCTCGGCATAGATCCGGGAATTGCCGACACGGGCATTGGTATTATTGATGCCGGAAACGGCAACATCTCTTGCCTTCATTACGAATCATTGCGAACCAAGTCCTCCGAACCATTGAGCACCAGGCTCGTCCAGCTTCATCACCAGCTCGCGCAAGTGATAAAGGCATATCAGCCCGATATCGCAGCTATCGAGCAGTTGTTTTTTTGCAACAATGCCAAGACCGCTATTGTTGTCGGCCAGGCGCGGGGCGTTGCGCTTTTGGCTCTTAGCCAAGCAAGCATCCCGACTTACGAGTTTACGCCGTTGCAGGTGAAGCAGGCCGTATCGACTTATGGCAAGGCTGATAAAGCGCAAGTCCAAAGAATGGTGAAGCTGTTGCTTCGGTTGGAGGAACTGCCACGGCCGGATGATGCCGCCGACGCCTTGGCGATAGCCATTTGCGCGGCCAATGAGAAATTGCAAAAGACCATATGACAAAAAAAATGAAGATCGTCAGCATTTCAAGCGAGGTTGCTCCGTTTGCCAAAACGGGCGGCTTGGCTGATGTCGCGCGCAGCTTGCCCAAGGCCTTGAAGCGTCTAGGGCACGACGTCATCATCATCATGCCGTATTACGCTAAGGCCATAGACGCAAAGGAGAATGGGCTAAGGCTTATCCATAGTGACGTCAAGGTTTATCTAAACTCGGCTGAATATGTGCTGGTCAACTATTGGCAGGCCTACCTCATGAGGGGCTTGCCTGTTTATTTTGTCGAGCAGAAAAAATACTTTTCCCAGCGCAAGGCTCTTTACGGCTCCGATCATGAGAATGCCAGATTCATGGTCTTCGACGCCGCCGCCCTCAAGCTGATTTCTTTGATCCGCTTTGAGGCCGACATCATCCACTGCCATGATTGGCAGACGGGGTTGATACCTTTCTTGCTTAAGAACGACTTCAGGTATTCCAAGGTGCTGAGCAAAGCAAAGACGGTTTACACTATTCATAATCTGGTATTCCAGCTAGGCAGAAACTGGTGGGAAATTCCCCTGCCCAAAAAGGACTATGGCAAGAAAGCTTTGCCGGATGTCCACAATCCTGATTTCGAATATATAAATTTTGCCAAAAGAGGCATCTTGTCGGCAGACGTGATCAACACGGTCAGTGAGCAGTATCGGGAAGAAATCATGACTAGCCGTTTCGGACAGGACCTGCACCGCATTCTGCGCCATCGCCACGACCGCCTTTTCGGGATAATCAACGGCATAGACTATCGCACTTATAATCCATCCAATGATAAATATCTTTTCAAGAATTACGATTATCGCAAGATCCATCGTAAGAAATTGAACAAGGAAAATCTGCAGAAAAGATTGGGCTTGCCGGTTGATCGCGAAGTGCCCATTATCAGCTTGACGTCACGCGTTACTTTCCAGAAGGGTTTCGAATTGGTCCTGCCTTTGCTGGAGCCGCTCACTGGCCTAGACGTCCAGATAGTCATCATGGGTGACGGTGACAAGCGGTATATCAGCGAATTAAAGAAACAACAGAAGAAGCACCCGAAAAAACTGGTCTGGATCCCCTTTACCGGCAACAAGCAGTTGGAGACGATGGTTTACGCAGCCTCTGATATCTTTCTGTTGCCTTCGCATCACGAGCCTTGCGGCATCAATCAGCTCATCGCTATGCGCTATGGCTGCATACCGGTCGTCCGGCGCGTTGGCGGACTGCACGACACCGTTACTAATTTCAATCCACGGACAGGTCGCGGCACAGGATTCAGCTTTTCTAACTTCAATCAATTTTCTTTATTCGCGACAGTGGTGCGCGCCTTGGAAAATTATAGGCACAAGGATTCGTGGCGCAATTTGGTCGTGAGGGCCATGAAAGAATCGAACAGCTGGGAGTTGCCAGCAAAAAAATATATCGCGTTGTATAAGAAGGCTTTGACTTTGAACGGTAAAAAATAACTTATAATCATGGAATGGATAAATATACTACATTTGTATCAGCCGGCCAATCTCGAGTCGGCTAAGGTGGTTGAGGCGACGCAGCGTAGTTACGAAAGGATTATCAGAGCGCTTGAGGAACATCCGGAAGAAAAAATAACTTTGAACATTGCTGGCTGCCTGGTCAAGCGCTGGGATGAGGAATTCCATTATAACGATTTGATTTTCAGGATCAAGAGCTTGGTTGCGCGCGGACAAGTCGAATTGACTGGAAGCGCGGCTTATCATGCACTGCTTCCCTTGGTTTCGATCGAGGAGGCTGAAGCGCAAATCATCGAACAGGCTGCCTTGCTTCAAAAATATTTCGGCACGACAGCTTTGAGAGGTTTTTTCTTGCCCGAGCTTTCTTATTCTGCCGAGGTAGCTAAGCTCATAAAAAGATTAGGCTATGAATGGCTAGTTCTTGACGAGATCAGCCTGTCTGCGGGTTCAGTTGATTGGAGCAAACAGTATGTCGATCAAGCAAGCGGCCTAAAGATATTGTTCCGTTCAAGGAACTTTTCAGAAAGTTACGTGCCATCATCCTTACTGCGGCTGGCGAACGAGCCGAAACGGCCGCAAGTAATCGTTTCCGCTTCTGACGCGGAGCTTTATGGCTTGCGTCATCTTGATCCTCTGGAGGAGTTCGAGCAGGCACTTAAGCTGCCAAGCATCAAGACGCTGACCGCCTCCGAATTCATGGATAGCAGAAAGAACGAAGAGGCGGTCGATCTGTTGCCATCTTCGTGGCAATCGACCAAAAGGGATATCTCAAACGGTAATCCTTATAAGCTTTGGAATGACCGGAAAAGCAAAATCCACAAAGAGCTTTGGCAATTAGCCAATTTGGCTCAAGAGCTGAATCGCAAATTCGCCCAAGACAAGAATGCTTGGTGGTCACGTTGGCATCTGGTCAGAGGATTGGCAAGCTGCGTCTGGTGGTGGGCTTCATCCCATGACTTCCGCAAGGTTTACGGTCCTGTCGCCTGGAATCCAGACGAAGTGGAGAAAGGAGTCAATGAGCTTATACGTTCCATAAGAGCCCTGGAGTCATCAACCGACATGGAAACTAAAGTGTCTGCGGAAAAGTTAGCGGAAAAAATCCGAAGGGATATTTGGACCCGCCATTGGAAAAAGAAAATAGCCAATTAAACCAATATGAATGTTATCTTACGCTTGTTGGAAGAAAAATACGTCCAAGCTCTGTTCGACAAGAACGTGCTGCCACAGTATGAGGGCGCAACGGACATACGGCTGGACAGGATCAGCCCGGTAAAAAAGATGATCTGGCACACTACTTATCACGTAGTGTTCAGATATGATGCGACACTAACCAAATCATCAGGACAGACTGAGAAAATCGAGATTTATTGCTCGGCCCATAGCTCTGAACCGCGGAAGATTGTCTATGAAGTTTTGCGTTATCTTTGGGGTCGCGATTTTGCCGAGGGTGACCTGACGATTCCTAAGCCGCTGTTTTATAGCAAGAAGTTCAATGCGGCGTTCTATCAGGGCATGGTCGGCGTAAATCTCTATAACTTCATCAAGAATAACGATTATGCGGAAGTCGAGCGCTTACTGCCGCTGACTGCCGCCTGGTTTGCCAAGCTTCACTCATTGCCAGTGAGAAAAAATAAGCTTTTTTTGCAGCCGAACAGCCGCATCGCGACCGTATTTCCGGGAGCTGAACATGTGTTGGCAGAAGTAAAGAACAGGTGCCCGGAAAACTATGGGCTTTATCAGGCATTTTACCAACGGTTTACGCAAAGCGAGAACCAGATTTTTGCTGAAAAACGACACCTTAGGCTTATCCATGGGGATGCGCACCCGGAAAACGTGATAAGACTGAACGATGGGCGAATCGGCGTAGTTGATTTCACTGATATGTCATTGGGTGATGTTGCGCGCGATCTCGGGACCTTCTTGCAGCAGTTGGAATTCATGACGGAGAGGAAGATGGATAATCCGGACTTTGCAAAAAAAGCCATGGGCATCTTCTTGTCCAGCTACCTTCGGGAAAGCGGACTGAAGATGTCCGACAACCTTCAGGAAAGGATGGATATCTATTACAATTGGACCACCATCAGAACGGCCAGTTATTTCTTGTTGAAGCATGATCCTCAGCCTGAGCGCGCCGAGCCCATGATCGCCAGCGTGGCCAAGAATTTGAAAATAATTTCCTAAATATAATATATGCTGATTGATTTGCAAGTCCACTCGACTTATTCGGATGGATATTTGACGCCGACCGAAGTGGCCGGTTTTTTGGCCAATCAGGGGGTTAAGGTCGCCGCATTGACCGACCACAACACGGTCGGCGGAATAGAGGAATTCCAGAAGGCCTGCAAGAAGTACAGGATTAAGCCGATTGTCGGAATCGAGCTATATACCAAGCTTAACCACAAGCACTTCAACCTGCTTTGGTTCAATTTCGACCACGCCGACCCGGAGCTGCACGATATCTTGCGCAACAGCCAAGCAAGGCGCCGCAGCCGCGCTCGCAAGATTCTGGAAAGCATGGTTGCCAGCGGCTTCAAGATAGACATCAACAAGGTCTTGGATAAATATAATCATTATGTCTCGATAAATCACCTTATTGACGACATTTGGGCGGTTCCGCACAACCGCCAGAAGATCAAGGCGGATATGAATAACAAGAAGCCTCGCGAAGAAGAGATTATCCGTTACTATTTTTACAACCCGCGACTGCCGAAATTCGATAATAGCTATATCAACATCAAAAGGATTTTTGCCCTGCGCAAGAAGATCGGAGGGCAAATCATTTTCAATCATCCCGGCAAATATAACCAGTTGAAGCAGCCGATCATCCAGGACCTAAAGGCCATGGGAATCGATGGTATCGAGGTTTTGTCGCCTCATCATTCCATCGGGGCAATGATGTATGCGCAATTTATGGCCGAAGAGCATGGGCTGATAATGACTGGCGGATCGGACTTTCACCGCTTCGAGTGCGATAGCCCAAGCTCCATTACCAGCTCTTGGAATTACTTCAAGATCGATGGCCAGTATCTCAGGGGCGTGGAAAAGATAATTAATAAACAAACATAAGCATGGCGGTAAACACCCGGATTTACGATAAGCATTTTTTTGAAAATACGATCAAGTTTGAAGGTCCTTCGGCCAAGGCGGTTGTCGATATATTGATGCGGCATTTCAATCCGAAGTCAGTCGTTGACATCGGCTGCGGAGCCGGAATCTATTTGCAGGAATTTGAGCGCCATGAAGTCGCAATCGAGGGCTATGACGGTTCGCCCGCGGCAGCCGAAGAATCCCTGGTTGGGGACAGGCTAAAGATCCATGACCTTACAACCCCGCTGCTCCTTAGTCGGAAATTCGACCTGGTATTGTGTGTCGAGGTGGCCGAGCATCTGGAAAAAGAATTCGCCGATGTCTTGGTTGATACCCTGTGCCGGTTGGGGGACATTCTGGTTTTTACTGCCGCCACGCCAGGACAGGGCCCGGAAAGCATCGGCCATATAAATGAGCAGCCGCATGAATATTGGATAGATAAATTTTCTGAAAGAGGGCTTGTTTACGACGCCAGAATAACCGAAATTATAAAAGAAGAGATGGTAAGCTCGGATGTCGTCTGGTGGGTAAGTAAGAATCTGATGATTTTTAAAAAATAAAACACATAATGATGGCTAAAAAAATATCCGTAGCGCTTTTGGGTGCCGAATTGACTCCGCTGGCCAAGGTTGGCGGCCTAGGCGACGTTATTGGCGCTCTGCCCAAGACCCTTTTCACGCAAGGGGTAGACGTCGTTACTTTTCTCCCCTTCTATGGGTCGATTGACCGCTCAAGCTTGCGAGCCTCGCTGGCCCTTGAAGGCGTTGTCGTAGAACAGAACCCGGACCACAAGCTCTCGGTGTGGCAAACTGTCATTCCGGGAAGCAATGCGAAGCTTTATTTATTGGACCATCCTTATTTTTCCGGAGAAGAGATATATTCTCACGAACAGCTGGTCGGCAAGGATTTGAAAATTTCTGAGGTAGAAAAATTCATCATGTTCTGCCAGGCTTCGTTGGCGGCAATGAAGGCGATCGGCTTCCGGCCGGACATTATTCATCTGAATGATTGGCACACGGCTCCGCTTTTGGCATTTTTGGAAAGCGAGAGGAGCAGTGGGTCTAGTTTCTTTTCAGAAACAAAGACCGTCTACACGATCCATAATCTGGCAAATCAGGGAAACTATCGTTTAGCCGATCTCCGGTTGCCATCAAGCAAGCTGGTGCAAGCCGCTTGTCTAGACAACAAGGATGTTAATTTCATGGCAATGGGCATAATCGGGGCGGACATTGTGAATACGGTGAGTAAAACTTATGCAAAAGAGATACTTACCAGCGAACAGGGCGCAGGCATGCAACAGCTTCTGGCTAATCGCAAGGACTCTTTGTTCGGGGTGGTCAATGGCATAGACACGGTATTCTTTAATCCGGCAACTGACCAGTACTTGCAGAAGAAATACGATTTTAATGGATTGCAGGGAAAAAATGAGAACAAAGTGGCGTTACAGAAGGAACTGGGACTTTCAGAGTCCCCAACAACCCCCATCTTCGGCCTAGTTTCTAGGCTGGTCAATCAGAAAGGGCTGGATTTGTTGGATGAAAAGATTGCCAAGCTGGATGCCCAGTTTATTTTTTTAGGCTCTGGCCAGAAGGAAGTAGAAGATCGGCTGCTTGGCTGGGCCTTAAAGCATCCTCAGAAAATCGTTGCGAAAATCGGCTTTGACGCCAAGCTGGCACAGCAGATTTATGCCGGGGCAGATGTTTTTCTAATGCCTTCGAAGTATGAGCCCTGCGGTTTGGGGCAAATGATTGCCATGCGTTATGGTACCCTGCCCTTGGTCCGCAAGACCGGAGGGTTGGCCGACACGGTAAATGGCAGAAATGGCTTTGTTTTTAAGAAATATGAAGCTGGAGAGCTGCTTAAGTGTTTGAAACGGGCTATCTTGTCCTATAATTCTGATCCGACAGCCTGGAAAGAGCGGCAAAAAATGGTGATGCTACAGGACTTTTCCTGGGAAAAACCAGCTAAACAATATATAAAATTATACAAAAAAGCGCTAACTTTAGGTAAGATGTAAAGTTATACACATTGACAAAATTTCGATTGTTTGCTATACTTAAATTAACAAATAAAAACAAAAATAAAAAAAGATGGCCACTCGCAATTTGCGTCCGGTTGAGTTCAAGTTCGGCTTGATTACCTGGCGCTCGTACAATTCGATCAAAAAGAAAGCAATGGAGCAGGAGTTCAGCATGTCTGGACTCGCGCTTAGTCTGTCCATTGCTTTTTTTATTGTCTTGGGGAGCGCTCAAGCGTTATCGGTGACCTATCAAGGCATCATGGCTGCCGAGCAGCTGCAGAATCAAGAAACAAAACAGAATCAGCTTAATCAGGAAGAATTCAAAAAGCTTTCATTTGCATATTTATGCTAAAAGTAGCCAAGATAAAAAGCGCTACTTAAAATAAACATAAAATTAACAAACTAAAACGCTCTTTTAAAACCGAATAACAAAGGGAACACCTTTAACAAAGAAAGCCATGCTGATTTAACAGCCAAAAATGAGACTGGTTAACCAACATGGCTCCCTTTCTTGTGTCATCTTATATCCTAAGGTGAGACAAGCATGGGGAAAACCGCCCGGCAGGGCGGTTTTTGTTTGGTCGGATATGTAGTATAATGGGGATAACAAAGGCGGAATTCGCTTTATTTTTTGATTATTATGTTTTTGGAAAAATTGGAAATCCAGGGCTTCAAATCGTTCGCCAGCAAGAATCTGTTGGTTTTTCCTGGTATGGTGACCGAAGAAAAGAGAGGAATTACGGCCATCGTCGGCCCGAACGGCTCCGGCAAGTCCAATACGGCAGATGCTGTACGCTGGGTTTTGGGCGAGCAAAGTATGAAGACGTTGCGCGGTAAGAAGTCGGAAGATGTGATTTTTTCCGGCTCAGATAAAAAGTCCAAGCTCAGTATGGCGGAGGTTTCGCTATTTTTGAACAACGAAGACCGGAAAGCGCCGATAGACTACTCGCAAGTCGTGCTGACTCGCCGTCTTTATCGCGACGGCAATAGTGAATATCTGATAAACAATAGCCGCGTCAGGCTGGTCGATATCCAGCTGCTGCTGGCTAAGTCCAGCTTCGGCCAGAAGACCTATAGCGTAATCGGCCAGGGCATGGTCGAAGGTTTTTTGAATACCAGCCTATCAGAGCGCAAAGAGTTTTTTGATGAAGCTACCGGCGTCAAGCAATATCAGATCAAGCGCGATGAGGCGCTGAACAAGTTGCTGGCGAGTTATGAGAACTCGGGGCAGGCAGAGATGATATTGGCTGAAATCGAGCCGCGTCTCAGAAGTCTGACCAAGCAGGTAAGCAAGCTGCAACGGCGCGGCGAGCTGGAGCTGGAGCTCAAAGGCTTGGAATTGATCTATTACCGCAAGCTTTGGCATGAAATAAATGACAATTTTCTACGGTATAACCAGGAATACCTGAAACTGGAGAAGGAGAAAATGGAAAAAGACAAGAAGCTAGAGTCGCTAAGGCAGCGCTTGTCGCAGATACAGCAGAAAAGCTTGGTCAATCAGGACCTTGTCGGTTGGCGCGCCGAAGTCTCACGGCTCGAGACTGAGCGCGAGTCAATCCATCGGCAGCTGGCCAGGATCGATGCCCAACTAGAAGTCAAATTGGAGTCAAGCGGACAATTTGATTTGTCATGGCTGAAAAACAAGCAGGGTGAAATGATAGTTGAAAAATCAAAGCTTGATGAGGAAATTGCCAGCCTTTCTGACAGCATTGCCAGCTTTGAACGTGCTGAAAAAAGCTTATTACAGCAAAAGGATGCTCTGACCTCAAAAATAAGGGAGCTTAACGCCAATCTGGTCAAGACGAGCAGTTCTTTGAATGAAGATGAGATCAAAAAGATAAACCAGGAGCTGAAGAATCTTTTCACCAAACTTGAACAAGCGGAACAAGCTCAAGACATCGACCAGGCCCGGCTGATATTTTCGGAGATCAAAGCTGACGTTGAAGAGATCTTGAAGCTTTCAAACAAGGTCGGGGGCGGCGAGACGCTCGAGCAGATCCATATAGAGCTTATCCGCTTGACCGAGGAACGTGAAGAATTGACTCAGCGGTTGGGCGAGCAAAGTTCTAAGTCGTGGCCTCAGATCGAGCGCGCTAAAATGCTCAAGCAGCACCGTCTCCAACTAGAGCAGGAGCTGCGCCAGCTGGAGCAGAAATTGAAGCAGCACCAGAATCAGCTTGATTTCGGCGAGTTGAGCAAGGAGCAGGAATTGCTCAAGGCTAGAGCTGGAGCGATCGAAGAGCTGCTTGCAGGATTGCGTGAAAAGATCGGCGAGGCGGGCAAATCGGAGGCAGCCGAAAGATCGATGCTTTTCGAAATGCAGAACAGTCTCCAGGCCCTGCAGAATGAAATAAACCATCTTAGCCGGCAGCTTAATGATTTGCAGATCGGCTCTACTAGATATGGTACGAAATTGGAAGATCTTGAAGGAGAGATAAGGCAGGCCCTGGGCGGATTGAAGGAGGTTAAGGCTGAAAGAATCGAAGGCGTGGTCGAGGTCGAACCGATAAGTGAAAAGATCAATAGCCTCAAGCGCCAGCTAGAACATATAGGCGGCATCGATCCCGAGGTGGAAAAAGAATATCTTCAGACGAAAGAGAGATTTGAATTCTTATCGCATCAGATCAAGGATTTGGCTGATGCCATCGGATCCTTGGAGAAGATCATTAAGGAGCTTGACGTGGTGATAAAGGATAAATTCGATAAGAAATTCAAGGTTATCGCCTTGAAGTTCGAGGAGTACTTCAAGATATTGTTCAACGGAGGCGTGGCTAAGGTAATCAAGGTGATGGAGAGCAGCGAAGACGCCGACAATGATGAAACTTCCCCGTCTTCCCAGGAAGAGCAGCGCAAGGAGCAGATCAAGAAGATAAAATATTTGCAGAAATATAATGCGACTGGCTTAGCTGGAATTGAGATCCAGGCCACGCCGCCGGGCAAGAAGATCAAGTCGGTCGCAATGCTTTCCGGCGGCGAGCGCGCTCTGACCGCCATCGCTTTGATCTGCGCGATTATCAATGTCAATCCTTCACCATTCGTCGTGCTTGATGAGGTCGATGCAGCCTTGGATGAGGCCAACTCGGAACGACTGGCAAAGATTCTGGACGATCTTTCCTATAAGACCCAGTTCATTGTCATTACCCATAATCGTGCCAGTATGAGAAGGGCAAACGTGCTCTATGGCGTAACCATGGGCGATGACGGCGTTTCGAAACTGTTGAGCATCAAGCTGGAAGAAGCGCGGGCGATAGATAAGTAATAAGTTTATATAAAAAACAGAACCGCCTGTACGGCGGTTCTGTTTTTTATGTTAGAATGATTGTATTATGCCAGCAAAAATCTTGTCAGGTGCTTGTCTTGGACTGGATGCATTGCCGATCGAGGTCGAGGCCGATACGGGCGGCGGCCAGCTCGGCTCTTTCTCTATCGTCGGCTTGCCCGACCTGGCAGTTCAAGAAGCGAAGGAACGGGTCCGGAGCGCGATACGCAACTCCGGTATCGAGTTTCCTAAAATCAAGATCACGGTCAATTTGGCACCTGCAGATTTGAAGAAGCAGGGGCCAAGTTATGATTTGCCGATCGCCATGAGCATCCTGCAGTCGATGGCTAAGACGAGCTTCGCTCAAGCGACGCAAAAGAGTCTTTTTTTGGGTGAGTTGGCACTGAATGGGGACATTAGGCCGGTGCATGGAGTCTTGCCGATAGCGCTTGCTGCTAAAAGATGGGGCATCGATCGGATGTTCGTGCCCCAAGACAATATCAAGGAAGCCAGCTTGGCACCAGATGTGGATATTTATGGACCGAAAAACATAGTTGAGCTGCTTGAGCATCTGACCGGCAAAAAATCATTGCAGAAACATGAGGCTGGTCCGTTCGAGGCTGGGACGATCATAGCGCCCATCGACATGTCTTCGGTCCAGGGCCAAGAGCACGTCAAACGCGCCATGGAAATAGCTGCCGCCGGCGGGCACAATATGCTGATGAGCGGGCCGCCCGGTTCAGGAAAAACAATGCTGGCGCGGGCCATGACTTCGATCTTGCCCGACCTAATACTAGAAGAAGCGTTGGAGATAACAAAAATATATAGCGTTGCCGGCTGCTTGTCGGGACACAATTCGCTGGTCAGAACCCGGCCTTTCCGCTCGCCGCACCATACATCATCTGGCATCTCTTTGGTGGGCGGAGGTACCTGGCCGAAGCCGGGTGAGATTTCTTTGGCTCATCGAGGGGTCCTGTTTTTGGATGAGTTTCCTGAATTTTCAAGGCAAACTTTGGAAAACTTAAGACAACCGCTTGAAGACGGCATTGTTAATATATCCCGCGTTGCCGGCACGATCGCTTTTCCTGCCAAATTTATGCTGGTTGCGGCGATGAATCCTTGTCCGTGCGGTTATGCTAATGATCACGAAAGGCATTGTATCTGTTCGGCCGGACAGACGCTGGCGTATCAGAAAAAGATTTCCGGACCGATTTTGGACAGGATAGACATCCACGTGGAGGTGCCGCGCGTTTCATTTGAAAAATTAAGCCAAGGAACGCCGGGAGAATGTTCGGAATCGATCAAGAAACGGGTGACCAGGGCCAGGATGGTCCAGCGGACTCGCTATGCCAAATCGGGCTTTCTGACCAACGCTGAAATATCCACCCAGATGGTCAAGGAGATGAACAAGCTGGATCAGGCGACTCTCAGCCTGCTGCATCAGGCGGTAGACCGGTTGCACTTATCCGCCAGAAGCTATTATCGCATAATCAAGCTGGCAAGAACCATCGCTGATCTCGCCGAAGATCAGGAAATCAGCCAGCTTCACGTCGCAGAAGCTCTGCAGTATCGTGCCAAAGCTGATTAGTTTTGTTTGTGGTGATAAATCTGGTATAATATGAAAAATAACCATATGAATAAAAAGAAAGGCATAATTTTTTTGTTGGGCATCTTTATCGTTACTTCAGGGTTCGGTTGCAAGACCCAGGACGCGACCGTGACCGCCGGCCTGAAACCCATAACCTTGACCTATTGGCGCGTTTGGGATGATACCAGTACATTCTCTGAACAGTTGAAAAAGTATTCGGAAATGCATTCTAACATCAAGATCGAGTACCATAAGTTCCGTTACGAAGAGTATGAAAACGAGCTGCTTAATGCTTTTGCCGAGGATCGTGGACCGGATATCTTTTCCATACCGAGCACCTGGATAAAAAAGTATCAGAACAAGATCGAACCGATGCCGGACAAGACATCGCTGGTTTATCAGACGACCCAGGGGAGCATCAAGAAGGAGCTGGTCAACGTGGTAAAGACAAGCGATTCGATCAAGCCCAAAGACATCAAGACCGCTTTTGTCGATACGGTTTACGATGACGTGGTGATAAAGGTTCCGCAAGCTGGTAACAAAGGCTTGAAAGAACAGGTTTATGGCCTGCCTCTGTTCATAGATACTTTGGCGCTTTATTACAACAAAGATCTTTTTAATAACGCCGGAATAGCCGAACCGCCTATTTATTGGGATCGTACTTTCCAACAGTATGTAAAGAAATTGACCAAGCAGGACACCAAGGGCCAGATAATCCAGTCAGGCGTGGCCTTGGGTGGAGCAGTTAATGTCCAGCGTTCATTCGACATCCTCTCCACCTTGATGATGCAGAACGGTGCCGATATGATGTCGGCTTCAGGCCAGCCGTTGTTCAATCAGGTGCCGCCTGACAAAGGAATCAAGTACAATCCAGGGCTTGAGGCCTTGCGTTTTTACACGGACTTTGCCAATCCATCGAAAGAAGTCTATAGCTGGAACAAGGAAATGGACGACTCATTGAAGTTATTCATAAATAACCAGTTGGCCATGATGTTCGGATATTCATACCACCTTCCGACCATCAAGGCTGAGGCGCCGAAACTGAATTTCGCCATCAGCAAGCTGCCACAGATAGAGAATGGCGGACAATCGATCAATTATGCTAATTATTGGGTGGAGACTGTATCCAAGAAGATAATGACCAACCCGGAAAATTTGAAAAAAGGCGGTGACTATCCCCGCTTGAAGCGTGATGCGGCCTGGGATTTTGTCCAGTTCATTACCAAGGAGGACCAGGCCAAAGTGTATATCGCCAAGTCCAAGCGCCCGACGGCCCTGCGTTCTTTGGTTGAGCAGCAGACCCAGATTCCTGAGCTGGGAATATTTGCCAGCCAGGTGCTGACAGCTAAAAGCTGGTATCGCGGCAAGGACGCCTTGGCGGCTGAAACTATTTTTAATCAGATGATTGATGAGTCTGTGGCCAACCAAGAAGACATCGTCGGCACGATGGATCGGGCCGTGCAGAAGGTCCAACAGACAGTGAATTAAATATTATGATAAAAAAAATATTCAAAAGCTTTGTGATTGGCTTGGCATTATTGTCTTTTGTGTCAATGTTTGCAAAGACTGCTGGCGCCGCTTCGTGTCTGTCGGGCGAGAGCTGCATGAAGCCGGCAAATGGGCTCTCGTGCGTTTCACGGGGTGCTTGCCCTGGCTCGTCGCCAAGTGACCCAAACTATCAGGAGTGTTGCAAGAATCCAGCTAGCAATAGCGCTAGCACTGAAATAATTCCCAACGAAAGAGGACAAAAAGCATCAGGAGATTATGAGTTGAACGACTTTTTGCAACTAGCGGTCAATGTTGCCAAATGGATTGAACGCATCGTCGGCTCTCTGGCCTTGCTGATGTTCGTATATGGCGGCTTCGTACTCTTGCTCTCTCAAGGATCGAGCGATAAGGTTGCCAAGGGCAAGGCCGTGATTGTCGGCGCCGTTATCGGCTTAGTCATAGTTTTCACTAGCTGGGCGGTAATCAATATGATTGTCAAAGGCATTGGCGGAAGCGAAAGTTGGAATATTTCGCCGAAATAGTATTATGCCATCGCAATTCAAGATCAATAAGATATTTCTCGATTCCGAGACGGTGGCCGAACAGCTACGAAGCCAGCGTCAGCGCTATGGCTACAAGCTGGACAAAGCAGCCAAAGACTTGGGGATCAATATAAAATACCTTGAAGCCCTAGAAAGGGGCGATTTTAATTCCCTGCCATCAGGCGTTTATGGCAAGAATTTTTTGCGCGAGTACGCTATTTTTTTAAAACTCGATCCCATACCGCTGTTGAAACTTTTTGATAATGAAGTGGCTGCCACCAAGGAAAAAGCAAAGCAAGAACTTTTCTCGAAGCAAGTCGTTAAGGCTAGGCACTTTTGGGCCACACCCAAGATTATCAAAAATCTTCTGATTGCTTTGGTTGTCCTCCTGTGTTTATGGTTCTTGGGGTATCGATTGGGCAAGATAGTCTCGCCACCTCAGTTAGTCCTAGCTTCACCGGAGAATAATATCATAACAAAAGACAAGTCGATAACCGTGAAGGGCTGGGCGGAGGGCGAAACGGAACTGACGGTAAACTCGGAGGCGGTATTACTCGATGTACAGGGCAATTTTGAAAAGCAGGTCGAGTTGAAAGTCGGAATAAACACGATAATAGTTACGGCAGAAAAGAAATTCGGCCGCAAGACCGTTGTTAAGCGCCAAGTCCTAGTCGAATGATGGCGTACATTTCCTGAGTATGCTATAATGTTAATGAATAAAGCAAGGGGGTTTTGGAAACCGCTTTGTTTTTTGTATTAATTTATTTATTAGCCAATATTAGATGATAATATTGGACCATATTTATGGCAGAAGAAAAGAAGCTGAAACAGCCGGGTAAGAACGAAGACGAAAAAAGCAAAATCGTTGAGGCGGCGCTTGAACAGATCAAGAGCCGTTTCGGAGACGGTTCGATTATGCGCTTGGGCGAAGCCAAGTCAACCAAGGTGGACGCAATTCCTACCGGGTGCCTATCATTGGATATCGCCTTGGGGGTGGGCGGCGTTCCACGCGGAAGAATAATCGAGATTTTTGGCCCAGAGGCCAGCGGCAAGACGACTCTAGCCCAACACATCATTGCTGAGGCGCAAAAACGTGGTGGCGTGGTGGCGTTTGTCGACGCTGAGCACGCGTTAGACCCTGATTATGCTGTTAAGATCGGCGTCAACGTCAAAGAGATGCTTATCTCGCAGCCAGATACCGGCGAGCAGGCGCTTGAGATCGTGGAGACGTTGGTTAGGTCCAATGCCATTGATGTGATCGTGATCGATAGTGTGGCTGCCTTGGTTCCGCAGAAAGAAATCGAGGGGGATATGGGCGATTCACACATGGGCCTTCAGGCCAGGTTGATGAGTCAAGCTCTGCGCAAGCTGACCGGCATCGTGTCCAAGAGCAAAACCTTGGTCATATTCATTAACCAAACCCGCATGAAAATCGGAGTATTCTTCGGTAACCCGGAAACCACCACTGGCGGAACGGCTTTGAAGTTCTATAGCTCTGTCAGGATTGAGGTTAGGCGCGCGGCTCAGATCAAACAGAACGAAAAGATTATCGGCAATCGTGTAAAGGTCAATATCGTGAAAAACAAAGTTGCCGCTCCTTTTCGAACTTGCGAATTCGACATCATGTATAATGAAGGCATTTCTATTTCTGGCGATCTTCTGGACATCGGCGTCGAGTATGCCATCATCAAGAAGAATGGCAACAGCTATTCATTTGAAGAGGTTAAGCTCGGGGTCGGTCGGGAAAACGCCAAGCGCTTTCTCAGGGCTGACGCTAAGCTGCAGTCACAGATAAGAAAGAAGATTCTTGAAGAAGTGGAGATGAAGAAAAAACAGTCAGAAGAAGCCTAAATAAAAAAACAGACCGTCAATGACGGTCTGTTTTTTTATTGGTGAGCTAGGCTCTTTCTGCGTATTCTCCGGTATCTGTATTGATGCGTATTTCATCTCCCTCGTTGATGAACATCGGCACGCTGATTTCTTCGCCAGTCTCGATAGTTACGGTCTTGTTGACGTTGCCAGCAGAGTTGCCTTTGACGCCAGGAGGGGCGCTGATAACCTTGAAGGTCATCTTTATCGGCAGGTCGATCGATACTGCGTTGCCCTTGAAATAAAGGACATCGACATCGGTATTATCTTTCATGAATTTGATCCGATCACCCAACTGTTCCAAGGGAAGTTCGAATTGTTCGAAAGTATCATTGTTCATGAAATAGGCATTGGTTTCGTCCTTGTAAAGAAAGTTGGCTTTGCCTTTTTCAGTGATGGCCGGTTCGGCCTTGTCGTTGCCTTGGTAGGTTTTTTCCAGGACATTGCCATTGATCAGGTTGCGCAGCTTGGTCTTCAACACCGCACCGCCTCTGCCCATCTTATGATGGTCAGCCTTGATTACGGCGTAGGGCTCCTCGGCAATCTGGATCAATTTGCCAATCTTGATTTCACTGATGGAGTACATAGTCGTTTATTTTGGTTGGTTAACGAATGGCATCAAGGCCATGATACGAGCGCGTTTGATAGCGGTGGCAAGTTTGCGCTGGTGCTTAGCGCAAGTACCTGTACGCTTGCTAGAGAGGATCTTCATGTAGGATCCGACGAAGCGCCTCAGCGTGTGCCCGTCCTTATAGTCGACCTCTTTGATATTGTTGACGCAGAAGTGGCACTGCTTTTCTTGTTTAATGGTTGTTTCCATAAATTTATTGGTTAAAATGGGATATTCTCAACCTTAATTTCCTCTTCGTCAGCGCCGGAATTGATGTCGATTACCGGTTCGGAAGGCGCGGAATGCTGTTCGGCATAGCTAGGAAAATTGTTGCCGGTCGAAGCGCTGCCGCTGCCAGCACGATCAAGCATGATCATGTTCTCGCCGATTATCTCGGTGCGGTAACGCTTGACGCCGTCTTGACCGGTCCACTCCCTGGTTTGGAGTCTTCCTTCGACATAGACCTTGGAACCCTTGCGCAGGTATTGGCTGCAGATTTCGGCCAAGCGTCGCCAGACAACGATGTTGTGGTATTCGACTTTTTCCTGCTTCTGACCTGACTGGTCGTTCCAGACTTGGCTGGTTGCGACTGAAAAGGTAGCAACCATCTGGCCGCTCGGGGTGTTGCGCACCTCCGGATCGCGGGTCAGGTTGCCGATAATCATAGCTTTATTAAGGTTCATAGAAGTTATCGATTATTTTTTAGTTAAAGACTAGAGCAAATCGTTGGTCTCAAGGATTTTGTCGAGCTTTTCGTCAAGGTCTTTGAGGTCAGCTTTGTCTTTAGCCTTCGGCTTTTCGACAGCCTTAGCAACTGCAGGTTCGACATTTTCTGAAACCGGCTTGACTGGTGCGGGCCTGACCTGTGATGGGTCAAACGGGGTCTTCCTGACAATCTGGTGCCTAATGACTTCAGGCATCATGCGCAAGTTCCTTTCGATGCGGGCCAAGTTCACCGCTTCAAGGTCGAATTCGACCAAGCGGTAATAACCGTGGGAATAACCTGCAATTTGGTAGGCCATTTTTTTCTTGCCCCAGTCCTCGGTGTGAGTGATTTTGCCTTGACCTTCTTCGATCAGTTTGGACACTTTGGCGATTATCGGTTCCAGTTCATTTTCGCTAAACTTGTTAGCGATAATGTACAAGAGCTCGTAATGCGGAGTGTCGGCGGATTTGTTTTTTGCCATAGCTCTTAAAATTAAAAAATCCCAGGCATTCTAATCTTGCCGGGATGGTGGATGAGAATACCTTTTCCCTGGTCTTGAAGCCAGGGATGGTTTCGCTTAAAGCGAATGGGAAAGGTTTATTAGTATGAAATTGTAAAAATATCCTAACATGAATGATTGGAAATTGCAAGCACTAGAGTAATGTGGTAGAGTTGATAAGAATTTATGCAGTATTTTTTCTTTCTGGGCAGCAACCCCAGCATTTCAGTCGCCGAATTAGCAAAGTTATTGCCTAATTTTAGCGACAATAAAGTCAGAGTATACCCCGAGCAGTCCTTGCTTTTGTTTGAGGGTGATTTGCCGATGGCGCCGGAAAAATTGATTCGCCGTCTTGGGGGCACGATTAAAATTGGCTTAGTAATTGAAGAAGGGGCCAAGCCTAGCCAATTTTTGTCTATACTTAAGGGTAATTTTAAAAATACCGGCACCAGGCATAATTTCGGTTTTTCTGATCACACCGGCAACCTCCGCTTGAAAGCGGTGGCCATGGAGTATAAAAAGTTCCTTAAGGAACAAGACGTACCCTGCCGTTGGGTTGTCAGTCAGGAACCGATTTTGTCTAGCGTCGTGGTGGAGCAGAATGATCTGTTAACCAAGGGCGTTGAGATGGTGTTCTTTAAAGATGGTGCCGGATATTCCGTAGGCAAGACGTTGGCCGTCCAAGCATTTAAAGAGCTTTCTTGGCGTGATTATGGTCGCCCAGCACGCGATGACCACTCAGGGATGTTGCCACCAAAATTAGCTCAAATTATGTTAAATTTAGCTAATGTTTCAGAAAAATCAGTGATTTTGGACCCTTTTTGCGGCTCAGGCACGGTTATTTCCGAAGCTGCGTTATTCGGAGTTAAGCGACTGTTCGGTTCAGACATCTCGCCTAAAGCCATAGCAGATACGCAAACGAACCTGGATTGGTTGAAAAAACAGGCGCCAGATAGTAATTTCGAGTTAAAATTATCTAATATTAGCGCCGATAAAGTATCTCAGTTTTTGCCGGCGGCGAGCGTTGATGCCATAGTGACCGAGCCTTATCTTGGCCCGCAGCGAGGGCTCAATGATATTCGGGCCGTAGTTAAAGATTTGGAGTCACTATATAAATCAAGCCTGGCTGAAATGTATAAGATATTGAAGCCCGACGGCAGGATCGTGATGCTTTGGCCGGTGTTTTGGAACAAGAAGGAGCCGGTAAAGCTGAACACAGAAATTGCTTCTGGATACATGATCATACCTCCCTTGCCTGAATTTTTGTCTGGAAAATTACGCTTAACTGAGCGGCGAACCCTTTTGTACGGTCGCTCCGATCAACGAGTCTGGAGAGAAATTCTTATACTAGAAAAAAAATAGCCCGCAGTCGCGGGCTATTTTTAACGATTAAAGAGAAAATGACAGATATCCCCATCTTTGATTATGTAGTCTTTACCTTCAGTCCGCATAACGCCAAGCTCCCTGGCCTTGCCTTCACCGCCTGCCTTGATGAAATCGTCATAAGCTATCACTTCGGCTCGGATGAAGCCTTTCTCGAAGTCGGTATGGATGACGCCAGCGGCTTGGGGCGCGCGACTGTTTTGCTTGACTGTCCAGGCCCTAGTTTCCATCGGGCCGGTGGTGAAAAAAGTGAGAAGGTCTAGCAATTGATATGACGCTCTGATTAGGCGGTCAAGCCCGCTTTCGGACAATCCCATAGCTTCCATATATTCCTGCTGCTCATCCTCTGGCAGTGCGGCAATTTCGGCCTCAACCTGTGCGTTGATCTTGATGACAGTGGCCCCGCGGACGCTGAATGGCTCCTCTGAGACGTCAGTGACATTCAGGACATAAAGAAGGGGCTTGATGGTTAAAAGATTCAATTCCCGGACAAGCAGCTGCTCTTCTTCGTTAAGATCGATTTCCCTGGCCGCCAGACCTTTGTCGAGGGCGTTTTTAATTTTGGTCAGAACTTCAGCAAGCTTAAGCATCTCTTTGTTGCCAGTTCTTGCCTCACGTGAAGCCCGGTCCAGCCGCTTTTCAACCGTAGACAGATCGGCGAATATCAGTTCCAGATTTATCGTCTCTTTGTCGGCGTCCGGGTCGACTTGATTGGCAACATGGATGATGTTTTCGTCCTTGAAGCCGCGCACAACCTCGCAGATGGCATCACATTCCCTGATGTGGGACAGAAATTGGTTTCCAAGACCCTCGCCTTTGTGAGCATCTTTGACAATTCCGGCGATGTCGACGAACTCGATGATGGTCGGTATGATGTTCTCTGAATGTGAAATTTCAGCCATTTTGGCCAAGCGGGGATCAGGCACCTTTACCAGTCCGACATTGGGTTCGATGGTACAAAAGGGGTAGTTAGCCGCTTCGGCCACCTTTTTGGTCAGTGCGTTGAATAATGTTGATTTGCCGACGTTGGGCAGACCTACGATTCCGATGGATAATGCCATATTGAAATTATATTAGGTTTAATTAATTTGAATTTAACAGACTTCTCTAATTTTGGCAAAAATAAGGTCTTGATTTTTTCCGAAATTTATGCTATACTGGTAATATAAAACAAAAAACAAACATAAAAATAAACCCATGCGCAAGAATAGTGTTGTCGACTTCGTGTTGGCAAAAAAAATAGTAACCGCTGTCATGATATTTTGTCAGGCGGTTTTTTTGTTGCCAAACGGGGCTCATGCTCAAAGCTTTCAGCAGCAAATAATACTTTCTCAGGTTTATGTCGGAGAGCAGACATCGGGCCAGATCCCTTTGATGTCCTATTCGAATGTTAATGTTTTTAAGGTTAGGTTCGATGTTTTTAATTCCTCTTCGGTCCTAGTAAGGAGCCTGACCTCGACATCGTCGGCACTGGCTTATTATGCCCACTTGCAAGTAAACACCCTTGATGCGGGAGTGTATACCGTTAAGGCGACCGCATTGAACGAGAGCCTGCAAGAAGTATATGTAACCCCGACCAAGACACTTACCGTAACCCAGCCGACCTCGCTTAATTTCACCTCACCCGCTGCCAATTCGACGGTCAGCGGGACGATTTCTTTATCGGTCCAATCAAATGACACATCAATATCGGTAAAGTTTTATTATCATTTAGTGTCTAGCCAGACTTACGAGCCGCTGGATTCCGTATCGCCGCAAACATCCGGAGTTTATACGACTTCGTTTGCAACGGCTGGTTTGCCTAACGGCCAGTATTCGGTAACGGCCAAGGCGCTTAAGAATAGCGCGGTCGTAGCCACTAAAGAAATGTTTTTGAATCTGTATAACCAGCCGCCAGTCCAGGAAGTCGACAATCCGACCACTACTCCGATTGTTGAGACCGAACCGGTTCCGGTTCCGGGGCTGGAGGTCTGGATGCTTGAGGCGCCGACCAGTACCATGGGCCAAAGGACTATATTGGCCAGGACCAATATCGCTGCCGATTCGGTCAGTTTCATCGTCGACGGCCCCGGTTTGCACCAGACATACCCAGGAGTATTTTCTACGGGTTCAAACTATTTCAACTACTCATTCATTTGGAACGCACAGAATGTCGCTCCCAATAATTATGCCATCAGAGCCGAAGCGGCAAAAGACGGCAAGACGGTGCTGTCGGAGCCGATAATGATAGCTAAGCTTCTGCCGCCAAGCGCGCCTACGGAACAGACGGCCACGACTTCCATCCCGAAAACTGCAACCACCTCAGAAGTCGCTGTTGTCACCCAGGTCAACATCGGTTCAGGAGCAATCGGCGGCATAGCTTCCGGTACCGTACCCTTATTCGCCAAAACCACGGTCAATGTCAAAAAAGTATTATTCTTGCTGGATCGTTTCGGCCAGCAGGAGACCATGGGCCAGGCCCTATTCGATGAAGTCAGGGCGTATTGGCAGTATAAATGGGACACGACAGCATTGCCGAATGGATCGTATAATATTTTGGCAGTGGGTTATGATGAGCAGGGAAACAAATTTTATAGCAACTCGACATTAAAAATCTATATCATCAATAAAGCGGCTTTCGAAGTGACGGCATCCGCCACACCCAAGGTTGCCACGGCAACTCCGGTCGTCGACAAAGTTGAAATCGTCGCGAAAGAGCAGATAAAAATAGACACCACAGCCGTTAACAAGCCGGTTGAAGCAGTCAAAGTGCCGGTTGAACCGACTGTCACTGTTCCGGCTAAGCCGGTTACCGCGCCGACTGCGGTTACGGAAAAGTCGGTTGCACCTTCGGCCCCGGCACGCCAAAACAACACTTCAACTTCTCAGGTTTCCGTCATTGAAAAACCAGCAATTTACGAGGCCAAGCAGAATACGAGTGCGATATGTCAGGACCTAGGCATATTTGATGCCCAGTATTGCGACCTTTATAGATTCTCCCGCATCGCTCTCCAGGCTTGCCATGATGAAAAACTATCTTCTAAAGAGGAGTGTATTTCCATGATCCGCAGCAAATTCGGCGAACCGGCAATTTGCAAACAGATGACTGCGGAAAAATGCAGCCAGCTTTTCAACAATGTGATCGTAGATAAGTTCATTCCGCAGGCACAGCTGGATTTTGCCAGCCAAGCTCTCCGCGGGCTCGTGGGCAAGAGCATAGAGTTCGTGAGCGATCAAAAGTCACCAGCCGCCACGAGCAGCAAGTCGGAGATTTTCATCAGCGAAAAGGGCGGCTACACCCAGCTTGAAGGAGCATTGGAAGATGCTATTCTACCGGTCAGCCCGTTTTCCAAAAGGCAGGGCAAAGTCGGGGTGGTAGTCTTGGCCACCGCCAGCGACGGCCAAGAATCCGAACCGGGCGTCAGTGCGGTGTTGTCTATCGATTCAGATTCTGACGGCCTCTCTGATGATATTGAGAGCCGGCTGGGAACAGACGCAGACAAAGCAGATTCTGATGGCGACAGTTTCAGCGATGGTGACGAAGTCAAAACCGGGCACAACCCCCTTGGCACCGGCATGTTGGCGGGAAAACTGCAGCCAGCAGAACAAGCGTTGCTGAATAAGGCCACCTTCGAACAGCCGAAGACGGCAGGCAAGTTCGATTCAGACTTGCTGAAGGTGGAGAAAGTCGAAATCAAGAGCGATGCCAGCAGCTCGGGCGTCGTGAAGCTTGAGGGCAAAGCCCTGCCAAACCAGGTTTTCAGCTTGTTTATCTATAGCTCTTTGCCGATAATTGTGACAGTCAAGACCGACCAAGCGGGCAACTGGTCATATAGTCTGGATAAGAGTTTGACCGACGGCAAACATGAGGCATATGTCGTCTTGAACGATGAGCAGGGCAAGATCGAGTCTAAATCTGCGCCATTTTCATTCTTCGTCAGCGAAGCTCGTGCTGTCAGCCAGGACGACTTATTGAAGGCCGACGTCAATGTTTATAATCAGACTGACACCATGCTGTGGTGGTATGCTTCAGCTGGCTTGATCCTAATACTGTTTATTGCCGGGCTATTCTTTCTTTATATCAGAGGAAAGCGGGCTACAGCCTTGAATTAAAAAAATATGCCTGCCAAAGAAAAATTACAATTCATCAAGAAAAATTACCAGATCGTCTATTCGATTATTCTGATAGTGTTCATTCCTTTGGCAATAATCTTGAATACTGTCGTGTTCACTCGCTCCTTCCAGCGGGCGATCGATCAAGATCTGCAAGGCAAGGCGATTTCGATCGGAGATGCAATCAATGTCAGCCTGATCGGAAATTTCGATAAAATCGGCGAGTTACAGAATAAGATTGAGGCAGTTTCCCGTTTTAACGATGAGATAGTCTCGGCCGATATTCTTACTCAGTCTGGAGAAGACTTCAAGGTCGTCGCCAGCCTGAATAAGGACGTCGTCGGTCGAGTGACCAAGGAGAACGTGAACGTCTTGGCTTGGCGGGAAAATAAGCCCGTGGCTCTTTTGACAACATCTGGGAGCAACAATTCGATTGATAACGTTGTCAAGTTTGATAAGCAGCCAGCACGGTACTGGGCGGTGATCATGCCGATGAAGGATGCAACCGGAGCAAAGCAGATGCTCTTATCAATGAAAATATCAGTGGCCGCCATGGATAAGCTGACCAGAGACATCTTGATCCGTTCCTATGTCATACTTCTGATTACCGTGCTTATCATAATCTTGCTTCTAGCCAACAACACCAGATTGTTCGAATATGCCGCGCTATATCGCAAGATCAAGGAAATAGACCAGATGAAAGATGAATTCATTTCCGTGGCCTCACATGAATTGCGCACGCCGGTGACCGGCATTAGAGGTTTCGTCTCAATGATTCTGGCGGGTGACTTAGGCCCGATCAGTGATAAGGCGAAAGAGAGCCTGGGCATAGTTCAGAGCTCAGCCGATCGCCTTTCCGTTCTGGTTGATGACTTATTGAACGTCAGCCGCATCGAGCAGGGACGCATGGCGATGTCGCCTAAACCGACCGACGTCAGCAGCGTAATCAAGGAAACGATGGCAGAGCTAAGAGTCCAGTCCGAGCAAAAGGGGCTCTCTATGGTCTATCAGCCGCACAAAGAAGAGTTGCCATTGATCAGTATAGATTCGGAACGTTTTAAACAGATACTATTTAACCTGGTTGGCAACGCGATCAAGTATACTCCCAAGGGCCAGGTTGAGGTAATGACCGAGGAAAAAAATCAAAGGCTAGAAATAAAGATAAAAGACACGGGACTTGGCATGTCGGCCAAGGCCAGGGAACGTCTCTTCGAGAAGTTTTATAGGATTCAGACTGAAGAAACCAGCAATATTACAGGAACCGGACTAGGCTTGTGGATTACCAAACAGCTCATAACCATGCAAGGAGGTGAAATAACCATAGATTCGATAGAAAAAGTCGGTACCCAGATCACAATCAGCTTCCCTATTATAAAAAATTAACATAAAAACAAAAACTAAAACAAACGTATGACAAAAAAAATCCTATGCGTCATGGCAATCGTGTCAATGATCGCAACCAACGGGCTTATCAGCCCCGCACAAGCAGCCTCGCTAACTTTCATTAAGGATCGCCTAAGCGACTCCGACAAGAGTGTTAGTGCCACCCACAACCTTACTTTTACAAACAATGTCGCCTTGGTGGCTGGCGACTATATCAGTGTTGTTCTGCCGGCAGCCTTTACCAGCGGCGCCTTGGTGGGTAACGTGACCTGCCCCGCAAATACTGATTCCAGCGTTAACGGTACCTCGACCGTCATTTGTACTGCAAATGCCGGCGTGGCCACTGGTACTAAGAACATCACAATCGCTTCGGTTTCAAATCCGGCGACAATCGGTTCATACCTGATCAATGTCACAACCAGGACTTCTGGCAATGCCATTATTGAGCAGGCATATACCATGGTAGCTATCGTTGACAATGTCGACGTTTCAGCAACCGTTGCTTCAACCCTGCAATTCGTCATTTCTCCGCTTGACGCGGGCACGGACGTTAACGGTTTTTCTACGACCAGGACTTCGGCAACTTCTTCTCTGGCTTTCGATGTCTTGACTGTCGGCACCTCTACGGTGATGGGACAATCATTGAGCGTCATCACTAATGCAGATAACGGATATGCCGTTACGGTCGAGCAGGACCAGAATCTGACTAGCAATACCGGGTCTGATATCGATTCTTTCCTCGACGGCACCTCGACAGCTCCTCAGGCTTGGCAGTCTCCGGCCAACGCTCTTGATAACGAGTGGACCTATGGTCATTTCGGCTTCACTTCCGAGGATACTGACCTGGCCGCCGGCAATACCTTCGGAACTGATTTGTGGAGGGGCTTCGCCAGCACTACCCCGGTGGAAATCATGTTCCACTCCGGTCCGTCTGACGGCGTCGCACCTGACAAAGGCTACACCGAAGTCGCTTATCGTATCCAGGTGAGCCCCCTGCAGGAAGCAGGTGACTACTACAATACCTTGACCTATATCGCAACTCCTATCTACTAGCAAACAGCGTGACCAAGAGCAGGCTAGGCCTGCTCTTGGTCATTGGAAAAATACTCATAACCGAGAATAAGTGTGGGCGTCGAGAGAAAATACCAGATAATAACGTCGTCCAAGGGGAAGACTCTGCCGAACAGATTGATCGGCAGCAGGTAATTGCTCGGCCACCACCAGTTGCCTACTTGCAGGGCCACTGTCTCAAAGGTGAAAAAGATATAAGCGAAAAAAATCGTCGGCAAAATCAGCTTGTCATGGCTGATGGGCCTCAATTTCATGATGGCCATGAATGGTATCAATAGCATTGGTATGGCCAAAATGTGATAGGGAGTGGTAATGTAGCTGGGGTCAATGAAGTAAAGCGAATAAACCACGATGCTAAGCATCGCGTAGATGAGAAAAAGCCAAAAAAACCTTTTGCTCATTTTTCTGACGCCAGTTTTCACTACGAAAAGCTCGTAAAATGTCAGGACCCAATGAAAATTGAAAAATGCAAAAAAGATATTCTCAAGGGGAATGTATCCAAAAACCCTCGGGAATATTGATTGCACATCCCACGCATTCGCCAGTCTGGCCATGAGCTCGGCCGGGGGAGCGAATAATAAAGTGCTCAAGAGCGAGAAGTAGAAGATTTTTTTTCGATTGTGCTTGAGCCAGTAGGAAGCAATCAAGCTGGGGAGCACGACTACGATAACCAGTGACCAGAGATAAAGAGGCTTTAAAAAATAGACTATCGAATTTGCCGCCAAATTGTAAATAATCAAAAAATACAATTTTCGGCGCAGGTGATCATTTTGCATACGGACATTATAACAAACATCTCGGCTAATGCACTAATCAAAACAATATGGCAAGAATAATCGACCGCTTACAGCATAGGCGAGCCTGTTTCAGATGAGGCGTTTGTTTAGAGCAAAGCCGCTTAGCGGCTAAGGCTTAAGTTTTATACCAAAAACACCTCACTTGCGCGGGGTGTTTTTGGTATAAAAATTGGTGTTTGTGATGAATATTCAGATTGCCCAATCTGGAATCTTTTTTATCAAGTCGTTCGATATGCCCAAGCCGAGCTTTCTCATTACCTGGAAGGCGTCGGCCGGCCGGCCAAGATAGTAAGCTTTTTTGTCGGTCGGATTGATGTAGTAGGCTTTGCCGCTATCCTCAACATCAAGCAAGATCTTGCCTGAAACTGCAGAGGGGAAGATTCCGTTTTCGTATTTTTTGATATAGGCGTGATTAACTCCAAGACCCAGCTTCCGCATCAGATTGAAGGCGTCAGCCGGACGTCCTAAGAAATAACGCATGCGGTCTCCTGGGAAGACATACCATGAGCGGCCGGACTTCTCTACTTGCAGAAGGATGCGCCCAACCATCTTGTTGCGTATTTTTTCCGCATCTGAGATGACGGCTGTGTTGCCGAATATATAATCACCGCCATCGACGTCCTTGGTGATATTTTCAGCCAGCCCGTTCGCTGCCAGGGCCATGGTTGTGCTAGTGGACATCTCGAGCGAATGGCTGCCTGAAGATAACGCGGAGAACTGAACTTTAAAAATAAGGCCGAGCGAACCGGTAAAGGCCTTGGTGGTGCCGCCACTGAAGGTGATTTCCCCTTTTTGGTTGTCTATGGCCGGCTGCTTCGCCCAAAGGTCGAAGATCGAGCCGTCTTTTATTATTTTCTTGACCTTAATTTTTTTCGGGTCGAATTTTATGACGCCCTCGGCAGCGTTGATACCAGCCCCGCCCCCGCTATTAATCATGAGCCGGGTGGTCAGGTCTTTGTTGGCAGGGTAGGCGCCCGCTCCTGAGGATAAGAATATCCGGGCTTCAGCTGCCTGGGCAACTGCAGGAAATACGAGCAACGCAGCTAGCGCCAAGAAAAAGATTTGGTTTTTATAAGTCATAATTGATGTTTATCGGTCTGCGGTTATTATATACTTTTTAACATTTAAATAAAATAAGCTTGATAGCTAAAAACACCCGCTAAATTAGCGGGTGTTTTTTTGTGCGGAGCGGACGAGACTCGAACTCGCGACCTCTGCCGTGACAGGGCAGCGTTCTAACCAACTGAACTACCGCTCCAATAAATGTGCCCGATCTTGACCCGGGGCACCCGAGGGGCCGTCTGAGGACGGACAGTGTCAAACAAAAATAGCCGAAAAACGACTATTTTTATTTGACTGTATCATAACAGAATGTTATCAGCAGGTCAAGAGAGCTATTTTGAGCGGATAATCTTCAGCAGTTCCTTGGTTTTTTGGCTTACAATTGCTTTGTTCTTGCCTTCGACGTTAAGCCGTAAAAGCGGTTCGGTGTTGGATTCTCGCAGATTGAAGCGCCAATCCTTGAATTCGATGGACAGGCCGTCGAGTTTGTTGATTTTTCCGCCTTTCTTGTAAAGTTTCTCGATGTTTAATGTAACCTTTTTAGGGTCTTCGACAATTGAATTTATCTCTCCGGACATCGGATATTTTTTCATGACCGGTTCGATCAGCTGGGACATCTTCTTGCCTGTGTGGTTGAGCAGATTCATCAGCACGAGCACCGGCAACAGACCCGTGTCAGCAAACCAGAAATCTCGGAAATAGGTGTGTCCGCTTGATTCACCGGAGAATATGGCATTTTCTTTGCGCATGCGCTCCTTGATGTATGAGTGACCGACCCGCTCAAGGACAGCCTTGCCTTTCATCTCTTTGGCGGCATCGGTCAATGCCCAGGTGTAGCGAGGATCGTAAACGATTTTTTCGCCTTTGCGCTTTTCAAGGAGCGAGCGGATCAGGAGGTGGTTGGTGTAATACGACTCAATAAAGCGCCCCTTGTCATCGCAGAAAAAAACGCGGTCGGCGTCGGCGTCCCAGGCTACGCCCAGATCGGCTCCGGATGATTTGGTCAAGGCTTCGAATTCAGGTCGGTTTTCCGGTACGAATGGGTCAGGCCGACCCTTGGGGAAGGTTCCATCTGGCTTGTCGTTCAGACCGATCAGCTTCCAGGGCAGCTTGTGCAATTTAACGAAGCGCTTGACGACTTCGCCCTCGTAGCCGAAGTTCGGATTGATAACGATTGTTTTTGGCTGGGTTTTGTCTTGATCGAGAAAGGCGATAGCGAAGCGGCAGAAATCATCGAGAACATTGATTTTCTTGACTGAACCTTTTCGAGACCTGATGACTGGCTGGGGCTTGGCCGCGACTAGATCGCGGATCTGATGGATGCCGTTGTCCTTATGGATCGGCTCGACATCGCGCTTGACCATTTTGAACCCGTTATATTCTTTGGGGTTATGGGAGGCAGTGACTTGGATGCCGCCGGCGAGCTTGTAGTAGCCGACAGCGAAGTAATACATCTCGGTCGAGCTTAAGCCGATATCCAGTACATTTATGCCCGCATCTGTCAGGCCTTTGATAACGGACCTTTTTATTTTAGAAGACGAGAGGCGGACGTCCATGCCGACGGCGACGGTGCCCTTGGGTTTAATGACCTTGATATAGGCTTGAGCTATCTGGTAGGCATGTTTTTCATCGAAGTCCTTGCCATAGATGCCGCGGATGTCGTAGGCCTTGAAGATTCCTGGGTTGATGTTCATATGTTCAATTATAAAAGAGGGCGAGCCGCCCTCTTTTAATTATAGCAGCAAGATGTTATTTGTTAAGCATTTTTCAGGTGCATGACAGCTGCGCCAAGGCCGAAAATAGTGGTCAGGAAAGCAAGGAAGCCGCCCAATATCGGAATGCTGAAGATGAGCCAACAGACGACTATGCCCGAAAGCATAGTAATCATCGGGCGATGCGCGTATTTTTTGGCGTAGCGTTCAACTAGGTATTGGCCGACGCCGATCATGACCAGAATTTTTGCTAGGGACAATGAGATGAACCAGGCCATGAACAGCAATAGCGCTAGCCAGAGTCCGACCATCGACACAAGGAGAATGAGGATAGCGACCGGAGTCAGGAAGAGGGCGACAAAACCCCAGCCGAATGACTTGCCGTAGTATTTCATGAGCTGTTCTTTTACGCCGTTGATTCCTTTGGGCCAGAGTCCGATCAAGAGAAGGCCGAGAGCGATGGCTGTGAATAGGCTGATGGACCTTTCCCAAAGCCAAGCCAAGAAAATGCTTTTTCGATCGATCTGCCTGATTTTTGCAGGATTTCTGGTGACTTCCCCAGATATTTTTGAGCCCTGCTCTATGACGGCATCCTGCTTGTCGGTGTATGATACTTTGCCGTCGATGATCGCTCCGCTTGCTATTTTAAGGCCAGGATTATTGTTGTGCTGGGTGTCTATTTTGAGTTTGACATCTTTGCCTACTCGCCCAGAAATCGTAACAGAATTGGCTGCACCGGTCAGGTCGTAAGCAACACTCCCTTTCAGTTCAGCCACGCTGGCTGCGAAAAGCATTTCCCAGCCGATCGAAGAACTGGCGCTGGTGTTGATCGAGGCAGCCGCCATATTCGCGTTCTTGTTGATCTGCCCAGTAAGATTGATTGAGCTTGCTAGGACGCGCAGGTTACCGGCAACCTGGCCGCCGATGTTGATGGTCTGTCCAGCGCAGATGACATCGCCCAGGACGGTGCCGGTGATGTTGATGGTCTGTCCAGCGCAGATGACATCGCCGGTAACCTTGCCTTCGATGTTCAGGTTGGCTCCAGCCAGATAGAGATTGCCGTCGATGACCTCTCCCTTGGCTAGGTTGACCGAGTCGCCCGCCTTGGCGGTGAAAGCCAGGGCGGTTACCGGCCAGGCCAAGAGTCCTAGGAGCAAAAACAGTATGATTTTGCTTGTTTTTGTCATGCTTTTATGGTTAAATAGGTTAGTATTTGCTTAATATAAGCCTATCATAGCAAAGCTAAAAGTCAAACATGGAAAATTTGAATAAAAAGATAGTTAATGAATTGCTTGCTTCTGAGATAAAGACCAGAGAAGAGTTGATGGCGCTCAAGCGGCGGTTGGCCAAGAAATTCGGAAAGGAGCTGCCAACTAACACCGAGCTGTTAGCTGAGTTGCCCAGAAACGCCGACACGCAGCAGTTACAGCGCTTGTTGCGGCGACGGTCAATCAGGACTATGTCCGGCATCGCGCCGGTGGCTGTCCTGACCAAGCCCTTCGCCTGCCCAGGCAAATGCGCCTATTGCCCGACGGAAAAGGACGTTCCTCAGAGCTATCTATCCAATGAACCGGCGGTCATGCGCGCCATCCATTGCGGCTATGATCCGTATAAACAGGTGCAATATCGCCTGAGGGCCTTGATGGCCAACGGGCATGAGCCGGACAAGATAGAATTGATAGTTATCGGAGGCACCTGGAGCGTTTTGCCGGTCGAGTACAAATACTGGTATATTCTCAACTGCTATGCGGCGGCTAATAATTTCAGTCTGGCCGGTCGGAAAACGCAACATGCGAGATGTGGGGCGAAATTATCTCTGGGGCGGATGAAGGAACGGCTTGTCGTGGAGCAGCGGCGCAACGAAACGGCCAAACACAGGATCATCGGACTGACTCTAGAAACGCGGCCGGACTATATCGATGAGCGCGAGCTTCAAGAAATGCGGGAGTTCGGCTGCACGCGAGTCGAGCTGGGCGTGCAGGCTATCGACGACAAGATACTGGAGATGAACAAGCGAGGACATGACTTGGCTGCCGTCACGGCAGCGACAGCCTTGCTGCGGCGCTTCGGCTTCAAGATAACTTATCATTTGATGCCTGGACTGCCAGGATCTACTCCGGCTAAAGACCTGAAAATGTTCAAGCAGCTTTTTTCTGATGAACGCTTTCAGCCTGATCAGATCAAGTTCTATCCGACGGTCGTGACAAAGGGAAGCTTGCTTTATGATTGGTGGCGCCAAGGGAAGTATAAGCCGTACAGCGATAAGGTTTTACAGAGATTGATTGTCGACTGCAAGGCGGCTATTCCTCACTATGTCAGGATTATCCGGCTTGTTCGGGACATTCCTGGAGAGTCGATAATCGCAGGTAATACTGTGACTAATTTGAGACAGGTGATGCAGCAACGCGGCGTAGCATGCAATTGCATCCGCTGCCGAGAGGTCCGTGACCAGTCGGATGGCCCCGTGAATCTCAGCATGGAGTCATATGATGTTACCGGAGGCAAGGAAGAGTTTATTGAATTCGCAAGCCAGGACCGCAAGACGCTGCACGGCTTTTGCCGACTGTTTTTACCAGCAAAAGAAGGCACCGGCGGCGGTTTTTTACCGGACACTGCCATTGTTCGCGAGCTGCACGTATATGGAGAGCTCGTGCCGATCGGGGGCAAGCAAAAAACGCAACACAGCGGATTGGGTCGCAGGCTCCTTGAAAAGGCTGAGGCCGACGCGTCGGCTGGCGGTTTCAAGAACATGGCCGTGATTGCTGGAGTCGGCGTCCGCGGTTACTATCGCAAAACCGGTTATCGCTTGAGAAGAAGTTATATGGTGAAAAGGTTGCCGGCTTGATTTTTCAGGGGTTTACGGTGTGCTATACTGCAAAAAGGAGATAAGAAATCAAATAAGCTAAAAATATGAATGAAAAGAAGGTCGTGAATTTCATTTTCGAGTTGAATCAACTGAAGCGCCAGCGGCATTCTGGCTGGTTTTTGGCCGGTATTGCTCAGCCGCCGTCAGTTGCTGAACATCAGCTGCGCGCTGCCCAGATTGGGTATATCCTGGCAGTATTAGAGGGTGCTGACCCGGAGAAGGTGGCTTGCATGCTTTTGATACATGATAACGCGGAGGCCAGAACTGGGGACCAAAATAAAGTGTCAGCTAGATATTTTTCTAAAAAAGAGGGTGAGTTCAAAGCTTTTAAGGATCAGCTTGAGGGGCTGGGTAAAGAAATCGAGAAAAAATGGTTAGAATATTTTGAAGAATTTGAAGAGAGAACGACCAAGGAAGGTGTCGTTGCCAAAGACGCCGACTGGCTTGAGACGGCATTCCAGGCCAAAGAGTATTGTGATACCGGCCATGTTTCAGCGGTTGACTGGATCAAGAACGTCGAACGAGCCGTCGAAACTAAATCGGCCAAATTGCTGGTAAGACAGATGAAAAAGACTAATTTTTATGATTGGTGGGCCGGGTTGAAGCGGATGACATACAGCAAGCTTAAAAGCCCTCGTTGATTCAGGGAAGTGGTAGAAATTTTAGGTCGGCAATATAAAAAAAGAGGATGCAAACTCCTCTTTTTCTTTTTTGACAAAAAGGCGTTTTTACCGTAAGGTTTGGGTAATTTTGCACATTATCCAAACAGGAGGAATCAATCGATGAAACAGGAATTGGTCAAGGTGCCGGAAATCAACCCGCAAAAAGTCATGACGGCGAAAAGAGGCGCATCAATCAACGATGGCATTAAATTTCTGACAACCATGGATTTGAAGGGGCGGAATCTGACGATGCCAGGCGAAGGCGGGCGTTATCAGCCGAAAGAGCTCAAGCCGTATCTGGGGTATGACCAGTGGGCCGGGTGGCTCATTCTGGTTGAGTGGGCTTGGCTTGAGACGCTGGCCCAGATGTCCTTGGAGGGTATGTATGACCGGCCGCAAGATCGCATGCCGGACAGCACTATCGCCCTCCTCACACCCGAGCTGCTCCATTTGCTGTTGAAGAGCATCACCACCAAGATGATGGATGACAAGGAAAAAGGCATCGGGGCGTATCAGGGCGAAGGAACAGGGCACGATATCAACGCACTACTCTTCCTGATGGATCAGCTGCTGCCCGAGCCTTTGCGGCGCTGGCGCCATTTCGCCGCCACCTCGTACGACAAGATCTGTTGCGCCTATGCATTGCAGTACCAAGCGTGCTTCCTGGATGTCGTCTATCCGAAGATGCAGCAAGTCAGTTATCATTGGCGCATGGCTATCGGCGAGCACACGGATACGCCGCAAACCGGACGAACCCACTTGATGAACGCGCTGCCGATCACATTCGGTTTCTGGCTGGCCGAGCGGCATAACCGTTTCGCTAGCAACTGCGGCAGAGCTCAGGACATGGCCTTTCTGGTTGAAGGAAAGTTTTCCGGTGCCGTCGGAACCAGGGCAGCTCAACTTGAATTGCTCAGCACGACCGAAGGCGAGGATATGGTCCTCTCCCGGCTCGGGTTGGTCAAGTGTCCGATCAGTACGCAGATCGTCCAGCCGGAAAGTCTCGGGCGGGCATATCACGAGCTGGTGTACACCTCTATTTCCCTGGGCAACCTGGGTGACGATGCGCGGCAGCTGCAGAGCTCGGCTTACCGGGAGCTGGAAAGCGTCGGCTCGAAGTCCTCGACCATGTCGCACAAACGGTCGAATCCGGTTACTGCCGAAAACATGTACGGCATGCACCGCATAATGGTGGGCGAGTACACCAAGCTGCTGATGAATGGCATCAGCGACTTCGGCCGAGACATCAGCGGCAGCTGCGTCATGCGAGGTTACTCCGCAATGATCGTTTATCTGTATCAGCAGCTGCAAAACACTGAGAGGTGGTTCAAGAATCTCAGGGTCGACCCCGACCGCTGCCTCAGAAACCTCCTGGAAGATGCCAAGGTAATGCCGGCCGAACTGCTGCACCTGGCGTTGCAGCGCAACGGCCTGCCCGATGCGCACAAATTCGTCAACGAACAAGTCGTGCCGCGGGCCTTGCTGGACAACAGCTCGCTCGGAACAGCGGCAGAACTTTTCAAGCCGGGGATTTCAGCAAACCTGCCGGAAAACATCCTGCGCATCATGGAAAACCCGACCGAGTATATCGGGGACGCCGTCATTTTGGCGGCCAATGAAATGGAAAACGCGCTGTAAATCCAGGAACAGCTTAAATGATTTCTCTTAACAGGAGCAGAACACCACTGCTCCTTTCTTTTTGACAAAGGCGACGAATCGCGATACCATATAGATAATTATATTAATTTTAGCCAAAATATGGAGTATAAAATCTTGGCCGAACAGGACCCGGCCGTCTATGGGGCTCTAGCCAAAGAAGTCGAGCGGCAAACGAACGGAGTCGAACTGATCGCTAGTGAAAATTACGTTTCGGTGGCCGTACAAGAAGCTTTGGGCTCCATATTCACCAACAAATACAGCGAGGGCTATTCGGGAAAGCGCTATTATTCAGGCAACGAAAATGTCGATACGATCGAAGAACTGGCCATTGCTCGAGCCAAAGAGTTGTTCGGCGCCGAACATGTCAACGTGCAACCGTTATCCGGTTCGCCAGCCAATGCGGCAGTATATTTTGCCTTGCTTAAGCCAGGCGATACGGTATTGGGCCTGAAGCTTGACCACGGCGGACACTTGTCTCACGGTCACCCGGTAAATTTTTCCGGCATGCTATATAATTTCGTGCAGTATGAGGTCGATAAGGAGTCGGGGCGCATCGATATGGACATGGTTCGGGAAATCGCTTTGCGAGAGAAACCGAAAATGATTTTAGCGGGCTTTTCCGCTTATTCTCGCAACCTCGATTGGAAGAGATTCAAGGAAATAGCCGACGAGGTCGGCGCCTACACCTTTGCTGACATCGCTCACATTGCCGGACTGATTGCCGGTAAGCAGCTGGAAAACCCCGTGCCGATTTTCGATGTCGTCTCGACCACGACGCACAAAACCTTGCGCGGTCCGCGCGGGGCCATGATCATGTGCAAAGAGCAATTCGCCAAGCAGATCGACCGGGCAGTTTTTCCGGGAATGCAAGGCGGTCCGCATGACAATAATACGGCGGCTAAGGCAGTGGCATTTGCTGAGGCATTGCAGCCCGAGTTCGAACAATATTCCAAACAAGTGATCGCCAATGCCCGTGCGATGGCTGATGAGCTGATGACTCGTGGACTTGAAATAGTGTCAGGCGGCACAGATAATCACCTGATGGTGGTTAATCTGACGAACCAGGGCCTGGCCGGCAAAGAAGCCGAAATTATTCTTGATAAAATCGGCGTCTCAACCTCTCGCTCCACAGTTCCTTTTGACCCGAATCCGCCGATGAATCCCTCTGGTATCCGCCTAGGCACACCTGCCATAACCACGCGCGGAATGAAGGAAGATGAGGCTCGCAGGATCGCAGGATGGATCGTTGCTGCCCTAGCGGCACGCAACGACGAATCAAAGCTCGAGTCACTGAGAGAAGAGGTCAAGGCGCTCTGCTCGCGTTTTCCCAATCCCAGCTTTTGATTAAGCTTCGAAATATGCTCAACAAAAAATCGCTCATGCGTTCGTGTGCACGCCTGTTTTTGGTAGTGCTTTTTATTTTTTACAACAAGACAGCTTCAGCGCAAGATGCCCGGTCTTATAGTTATGATAGGATTGAAGCCGATATAGTGGCTAAGCAAGACTCGTCCCTGGAGGTCACTGAAACACAGACCTTTAATTTTGTCGGTTCATACCATGAAGCTTGGCGCACTATTCCTCACGAAAAGATTTCAGGAATTACCGATGTGCAGGTTTTTGACGGCGAAACGAAGCGCCCGCTCCAATATGTAAATGGCAAATTGGACAAATTGGCTCCATCGAGCTGGGGAAAGTTTACATATGAAGATACAGACAATGCGACTAATATTATCTGGTATTATAATGAAACGGACACGACTCATGGCTGGATTATCAAATACAGGATAATAGGCGCTGTAAGTTTCGGTCAGAAAGAAGACCGCCTTTATTGGAACGTTTTTACTGATAAGTATGTCGTTCCGATCAAAGAGGTTGTCGTCAGATTGAGCCTGCCTACTGGGGGCGACGCCGGAAAAGAGCGTCTTTTCGCCTACAGAGGAGCGGCGGGCAAGAACGTCGAGGTGTCCAAGGACATGAATTTTTGGACAGCCCAATTTATCGCTAAGGATTTCGCGCCCAAAGAGGCCTTTACTATCGACGCTGGGTTCCCGGCAGGCCATGTCAGCAAATTTGATTTCTGGATAAGCTGGTTGGGGCTAAATTATGGATATGTCGGTTCCGGACTAATCTTGCTTATCAGCTTGATAGCGGGGTTAGCATATTGGTACTCCACCGAAGGGTCAAAAAAAGGACGCGGAACCATTGTTCCTCAATATGCCCCACCTGAAAATATTCGACCGGCTATGGCCGAGGTGCTTGTCAAAGAGGAGGTGACTGATAAGGGGTTAGCTGCGACTATTATCGATTTGGCGGTCAGGGGGTATCTAAAAATCGAGGAGGAACCATCGAGAATCTGGTGGTTGAAAAAAATTGCCTCCAAAGCATCGCTCAAGTCGGCGGTGCCCTTGACCTTTCTATTTCTTGTTGCCGCAGCAGTCTTGGCCGTCCAATTAGACCAAGTCTGGTTTATGCTACTGCTGCCCGCATGCTTCGCTTTTTTGCTGGTCTTGGCCTTGGTAGGGACCACCGATTATATAGTTACGCCGATCAAGGATTATGAGCAGGCAGAGGACCTGGAAAAATATGAGAAAAAATATCTTCGTTTGCTGCTTATTTTTGATGGCAAGTTTTCGACCAAAAAATTGAGAAATAGCGGCAATCAGACCAAAAAAGATTTCAAAGAACTCCTTGACGGCTTCAAACAATCACTGTACAGGGAAACTGAAATGGATACGGGAGCTTATGAGCGCGGAGTTTCTTTGGAAAAGAAAGGCCGTAATATATTCAAGGGAGTTTTTATCGCGTTATTCGTCGCCTTGTATTTTTCTGACAAGGCCGAAATCAATCTGTTTGCCAATCAGACCTTCGACCTTTTGGGGGCTTTAGTTATTTCGGCCGCTTGCTTGTTCGCTTTCGTAAAGTACGAAGCCAGACTGAATGAAAAAGGCAGGATTCTGCGAGAAGATTGGCTAGGCTTCAAGATGTACCTAGAGGTAGCAGAGAGATATCGGATGCAGAACCTGACTCCGGACATCTTCGAAAAGTACCTACCCTACGCAATCGTTTTTAAAGTCGAAAAACAGTGGGCCAAGGCTTTTGCGGGAATAACAGTCGCTGCCCCGGCCTGGTATGTCGGCAGTCACTATCACAACAGCTCTTCGGCTACCAACTTTTCCCCTTCTTCATTCAGCTCGAGTTTTGGCGCTTCGTTTTCCAGCGCCTTCGCTTCTTCTGGCGCCAGTGGCGGCGCAGGCGGTGGAGGGGCCGGTGGTGGAGGTGGTGGAGGTGGTGGAGGGGCAAGTTAGCCATCACGAAAGCAATCGCCCAAACGGTTGCTTTTTTGCTCTTTTTGTGGCAGAATAACTCCGTTATTCTTAAGTTATTTTATGGAAAATATTGACGGCAAAGCCTTGGCAGAGTCGATAAAGGACCAGTTAGTCAAAGAAATACTTGCCCTGGGTGTGCATCCCAATCTGGCCATCATATTGGTCGGTGAACGCGAAGATTCGAAATTGTACGTGTCGTTGAAGGAAAAGCAGGCGAAATCTGTCGGCATCGATACGCACCTATATAGGTGTGACGCCAACATCACCGAAGGAGACCTCCTGGCGACAATCGATTTTCTGAATAATGATGAATCGATTGACGGAATCTTGATCCAGCTACCCCTGCCCGAAGGGCTTGATACCGATAAGATTATTGCCAGGATGAACCCGGAGAAAGATGTTGATGGCTTCCATCCTAAGAGCCTGCAAAAACTGCTTTCTAGTTGCGAGCTTGAGATTGAGCCGCCTTTGATCGGGGTGGTTTTGTCTATTTTGGAGAGCATCAAGATGAATCTTTCTGGCAAAAATGCCCTAGCCTTGGTCAACTCGCCAATTTTGGGTGCCTCAATCAAGCACGTGCTGGAGTGCCGTGGAGCGAAGGTGAGGCTGCTTACTGGTGCTGAGACGAATCTGAAAGAAAGCACGATTGAGGCAGACCTATTGATTTCCGCCATAGGGCGCCCCAAGTTGGTGACTGCAGGCATGGTTAAGGATGGGGCCGTATTGATAGATGTCGGCATCACCCCCACGGCAGATGGATCGGTTTGCGGCGACATCGACTATAAAGCGATGTCAGAAAAAACAGGGTACGTCACCCCAGTGCCAGGTGGCGTCGGTCCGATGACCATCGCATTGGCTTTTAAAAATACTCTAGAACTCTATAAAAAGAGACATCTTGGCAATTAGCTATATCAGTGACTATACAGGAACAAAAACAAGCTTTGCGCGAATTGTTGAAAATCCATTACGGTTACGATGATTTTCGAGCCGGCCAAGAACAGGTGATAGACAATCTGCTCGACGGCGAATCCACTTTGGTCATCATGCCCACTGGCGGCGGCAAATCTTTGTGCTATCAGCTGCCAGCCTTGATTTGGGAGGGGGTAACGATCGTAGTCTCCCCGCTTATTGCCTTGATGAAAGATCAAGTCGATAACCTTAACCGCATCGGCATACCCGCGACTTTCATCAATTCATCCATCTCGGCGAATGAGACTTCGAACAGATTGGCTGAAATCAAAGAAGGCCGCTTCAAGCTATTATACATCGCGCCTGAGCGTTTCTATAGCAAGGAGTTCATCGACGCCTTGTCGCAGATCAAGGTTAGCCTGTTCGCCGTGGATGAGGCCCACTGTATCAGTTCTTGGGGGCATGACTTCCGTCCGAGCTATTTGAGGTTGCGCCAAGCGGTAGAATTTTTAGGCAACCCGCCAGTCGTTGCTTTGACCGCTACGGCCACCCCTCAGGTGCGGGACGACATCGTAAAACAGCTCGCTCTCAGTAATCCGCGCCAAGTCGTTACCGGTTTTGCCCGGCCTAATCTGACTTTCGCCGTGGTTCGAGCTAATGAAGGCCAAAAACCCGGCATCGTGCTGGAGGCCGTGCAGAATGCCCCGGATGGAGCAGGCATAATTTATGTCGGCACCCGTTCACGTGCCGAACAGCTGATGCAAGCTTTGCTGGATAGCGGCGTTGAAGCCATTATGTATCACGGCGGAATGGAACCGAATGAGCGCAAGTGGGTCCAGGAAAGCTTTATGAAGAATAAGGCAAGGGTTATCGTTGCGACAAACGCTTTCGGTTTAGGCATAGACAAGCCTGATATCAGGTTTGTGGTTCATTATGATATGCCTGGCACGATCGAAGCGTATTACCAGGAAGCTGGACGTGCTGGACGCGATGGGCAGCCCAGCTTCTGCCTGATGCTTTATAATTCACGCGACCGAGCGTTGCAGGAATTCTTTATAAAAGGCGACAACCCATCGCCTGAAATGATTTTCGAACTTTATGAGGTGTTATTGTCCTATGATTCGGATAGCGTCTTGGTAACCTATAGCGAATTGATGGGTCTTATGTCGGATAATGCCCCGGATATGGCGATCGGTACGGCCATTAAGATATTAGAACGAGAGGGTCTGATCAGGCGCAGTCAAGAGAAGTCGGCCAACGCCTATTTGAAATTGCTCAAACCTGCCAGTGAGGCTAGAAAAGTTTTTGGCCCTCGCTCAAAAAATAGCCAGGTCATCTTGGATCAGCTTTTGGCCAAGCACGGCCATGAGCTAGATGCCGGTTTCAACTTCAACCTGGAAGAGTTGGCCGGCGTGTTGGGGGTAAAAAAAGAGTCACTTCGGCGTGTGATCAAAAAGATTCAGGACGAAGGCTGCTTGGATTATCAGCCGCCCTTCAAGGGTACGGAAATCCACATATTGAAACGCCTTGATCGGCAGCATTTGAATATCGACGTTACCGCCCTCAAGGTGAAACTAAGTCACGCCTATGAGAAGCTTGATCAGATGGAAGATTATGTCTATCACCTGGGCTGCCGCCAACATTATATTTTGGACTATTTCGGCAGCCAGGGGACTTTACGCTGCGGTAAGTGTGACAATTGCGTCAACAGCCAAAGTGATGAATTGCCCGAAGAGCCGGACTTCCAGCCTTTCAGCGATGCTACGGACAAGCATGAGGCATCGAGCCCCAGTTTGGGCACTAAACTGACCCAGCTCGAAACGCTGGAGCTTTATCAGAAGGGTCTGGGCTTAGATGAAATCGCTCAAACAAGAAATTTGAAACCGGCGACGATTGTTGATCATTTCTGTTTTTTGTTGGAAAAAGGCATGAAGGTAAATGTCGGTGATTTCGTTTCGGAAGATAGCCGCCGCCTCATCATGGAAGCGGTGGAATCTGTCGGAGGTTCGAAGTTGGGGTTGATAAAAGAAAAACTGGGAGAGAACTTCAGCTGGAATGATATCAAGCTGGTTTTATCGTCACTCAAGTCAAAAAAATGAACAAGCAGAAAGAGTCTGAATTACTAGACCTGGTAAGACAGAATTATGAAAATATCGCTGATGACTTTGATCAGACGCGCCAACGGAAGCTTTGGCCGACATTAGCAGCTATCGCATCAAAAACCCCTACTGGCGCCAAAGTTCTGGATGTCGGTTGCGGTAACGGGCGCTTGCGCCAGGCTTGGCTGGGTAGAAATGTAGAATATGTAGGCATCGAGCCAAGTAATAATTTGCTTTTTTTAGCCAAAAATAATGCTTCCTGGCAGCTCCCAGGGCAGAAGCTGCTTTCTGGTGATATTATTGATTTGAATCGACTTGACCTGGGGCTGTTCGATGAAGTGTTCTGCATAGCGGTAATACACCATCTGCCCGGAAAGGATATGCGACGCCAAGCGTTAAGGTTATTGCTTGAGCAGGTCAAGCCAGGCGGCAGAGTTGTCATTTCGGCTTGGTCAATGTGGCAGGCACCATTGTTTAGGAAACTTGTTGTAAAAAATTTCCTATTGAAGCTGCTGGGTCTGAATGGATTAGATTTCGGTGATGTCGTTTTCAACGGTTTTAACCAAAAATGTCCACGCTATTATCACGCATATACCGAACGGGGCTTCAGGAAGGCTATGATTATCGAAAATGCGGAAATAGAGGAATTTATTTCTGATAAAAAGAATTACTACGCGGTTCTGAGAAAAAAATAGGGGCGGTTATTTGTTTGGCACAGTGAAAAATGTTATAATAAACAAAGTTAATAAGTTTGCCAAACAAATAGTATGGACTCAAAAAAAATGTTATTTCCTTTGGGCTTAGTTATGGGCGTAGTGCTCTCGCTAAGCTTGTTTTTATCTTGGCAATCTATTTTGGCCGCCTGGGATGCGCCAACGGCCAATCCGCCAGGCAATAATGTCGAAGCTCCAGTTAACACCAGCGTAAACGCCCAGTATAAGCCCGGAGTCGCTGGCGGTCTTGGTTTGGACAGACTATATTCTGATACCGCCCAAAATCATTTTTATGTCGATACGTCAAAGGGTGCGCAGGTGAGGATCGATAGCGACCAGGCGGTTAACCCGGATAACGCGACTTTTCAAGTGAATAATGGCAGCAATAGCCAGGTCTTTGCCGTTGATGAGAGCGGAATCATCTACTCCAACGGCACCAAGCTGATAAATTGCAATCCGGACGAGATTCTTATCGCTTCCAGCACCTCGCCAACAGGAGTCGGCTGCTCAAATGGCTTAACCTACGGTCCATAATATAAATAACAAATCAATATGGAAGAAAAAAACTCCACCAAGCTTATTATTGCCGCATTGGCGTTAGGCTTGATTATTTGCGTTGCTATTATTTTTGTCCTCCTGTCTAAGGATCTTGCCATCAAACAGGTCAAACTTCCTGAAAACAAGGCGGGTTCTAAGCCGGTTGCATCAGAACAGGCTACTACGACCAAGTATGAAATAACGACTTTGAGCAAAGAAGAGGCAGACAAGGTCAGGGCCGATGAGAAAACTACCTGCGAAAAGAGCGAACTCACCAAGGAAGAGCAGCAGATTTGTACAGGCGGCAGCTTGGCTTATTATATGAATAGGGCGATGTCAGACAAGGATGTCAGGGTCTGCACCCTCATAGACGATATGCGAAAACAGCAGATTTGCATTGACGGCATCCTGCGCCGGCTGGCGATAGAAAACGTCGATGAAAATTATTGCTTCCAGCTGTCTAGTGCGCAATCGGCCATTTCTTGCACCTCGGAAATTTACTATTATAAGGCTAAAAACGATCCAGCAAACGCTAAGACGTATTGCGGCAGGATTAAGGATCGCCCATTCAGTCTCAAGTGTATTAAGGATTTTTCGAAATAATTCGGATATGCGAAGGCCAAAAGCACCCCTATCGTATTTGGCAACAGCCTTATTGATTGCCGCTGGTTTCTTGATATTTTTTAATATCAAGTCCGGTTTGGCATTGTATGATGCGCCAGAGTGGCTGAGCCCGATGGAGGGGGATTATTTCGTGTCCAACGGCGACGGCACGGTTACGGTAAACTTCTCTGTTTATGCGAATGAGCCTGGCGCGGGCAATCAAGTCAGGATGTATCTGCAAGTGATCGACGATGCGTCTTCGACGCCCGTGGCATTGGATAACGGAGGTTTCGGCAGCTGGGTCGATTCTATCGATTCGAATATTCCGCATGAGTTCGGCACCAGCACTTTGCCGGTCAAGCTTGATCCGATCAGGAAATATAGGTATACCGCTTGGGTGGTCAATGATAGCGGCGTAACTACTACGGCTCCGACCCTGGAAAATGCGATCGTTCCTGGATCGGGTTTTCCGCCCCAATCAACTAAGCCGACAGTCGATGACGATAATATATACATCGCCTCGTCGGCGAATATGGTCCATGCTTATAATAATGTCAGTTTCAAGTTTTTAGATGCTTGGACGGGCGTTAACGGTTATATTATAGACAGAAAAATATTAGGCGAGCCGACCTGGGTTGAGGGCGCAACTTTTTATACCTACGATGACAACCGGGTGACGTTGGGCCACCCTAATCAAATAATGTTTCCTGACGGTGAGTGCCAGTCAGGACGAGTGTGTTTTTCCTTGGATGATCCTAGTGCTGTCGAGCCGAATGTCGTTTATCAATATCGGATCAGGCTAGCTTATCGGGCATCGCCATCAGACCCGGTAATCGCTCCTCAGGACGGTGGCAAGGCGTCTAGCACTTCCGCAAGCTTGGTTGATATACCCACCTTCGATGCCTTCAATATGGTCGCAACGTCGACCCATGCCTCTTCTTCGATGAGGCTTTATTTCCATGCTCCCGCACCGTTAGATTCGTATTCCAATGATGGCAATCCCGGCTTCGATTATTATGAAGGCGAAAAAATCGTGGATGGCGTGTCTTTGGGAGTCCAGTCTTTCGGCATCGATGAATACGACACTTTTTCTTCTCCGTTCTTCTCTTGTCCTAGCCTTTACCAGTGCTATAGCATTGACGACCTGGTCGTACCAGGAGTCACCTATCAATATCTTGTCCGACCCTGTGTTGTGGATGACGGACAGTCCCGCTGCGCTGACGCCTGGGCCACTTCATCGGCGTTGATGGCCGCAAATTATCTTGCCGTCCCGAAAGCCACGGCCATCGGCACTGAAGCGCCGACGTCTACGCCTGCTGATAGTACGATCAGGGTCCATTTTCGTAGCGACGTAGCGCTCACGAGCCTGCCAGTAACCCACTACCAGCTTCAGGTGGTGGAGAACGGCACTCCGAGAACTGAGATACCTGTCATTGCCTCGACAACAGGCAACGCAGCGGGAGATACTTTCTTCGGGGCTGGCAACTGCACAGGCAATTATCGCTGTTTTATCCCGACAACTTTCAGTGCCAATGCTTCAAGTATTAATTACAGGATAACCCCAGGCAATAACTACGTCTTCCGCGTCCGTTTGGCCTATCTCGGTTCATCGCCTTACAACAACGCTTACAGCGAGTGGATAGAATCTGCTCAAGTGACTGCAGCTGCTTTACTGCCGATTACCCTGAATGCGCCATTGGCGGTGAGGCCGCAGGTGCTTGGCTCTAATCTTATCGCCTTGGCCTTGGATTATGTTTATGACCCGACATTCTTGGCGTTGGTTAAGACCATTCCCGGTTATAGCACCTTGACCGGCTATGAGATTAACCGTTTTTCCAGTATCGATCAGATACAGTATCGTACAACCTCGACGCCGATCTGGAGCCCGTTTATGTCGGGTGCAAGCTACGTCCAGGCGGCTAGCGGCACGTATATAAGCAATGCCAACCAGACAATCGGCGATCAACCGGCCGAAATTTCTCCGACTTCGACGCCTCTGACTTATTTTTATGTCGATCCGAATCACTCCTATTTTTTCCAGGCAAAATCCGTAAACAAATATGTGGTCGGCCAAGACAGTGCGTACACTCAGAGCAATCAGATAAATATGAATCCCTTGCCTGACGCCAACAACGTCCAGGTCAACCGCTATGATGTCACTAATTACGATGTCAGTTTCCTTTTTGACTTTGCCAACTCCGGGCCGACAGCGTTTTACGTCCAGTGGAACACCGTCCAAGACGCATCAGACCCGGGCTGGAGCACGGTCAGACAGGACGATGTCCAGTGTACCACGCCTCTGGCTTGCCACCTCTATGTTTATGGACTGGACCCTGGTTTTGACTGGTATTTCCGCGTAATACCGATAGGCAAGCTTAATAATCAGTGGGATGGCTATATTAAGGCAGGCTCCGGCTCTATCCCTAATATTGCAAGTCCGATAGTCTTCAGTACCTCGTCCAATCACTCGATTTCACAGGTGAAGATCAACTTCAATCAGCCGAACAATTGGAACGGCTTTAATCGCTATGAAATAGTGGAGCAACGTGGAACCTGGAACGGCAGCGGCTGGAATTGGGCCAATTCCGGCTGGGCCTATAATGGAACAAGCACCCAGAACACGTCACTCAATAATAGCGAGGTTGAAAGTACTAGCCCGCCGTTTAATGGCGCTACTTGCAATATTGCTAACAGATGTTATCAGGTGGGCCATGCCAATACCTCAACAAACCCCATAATTCCTTCCAGTACTTATCGTTATTTAGTCAGGCTTTGCACGAGTAACGGTAATTTTTGTAGTTCTGACCCGGCCTGGGTAACCTCGACTCCGATCATGGCCCCGGCGCTGGTGCCGACACCGGATCCGACAACTCCAATATTGACGGCAACATCGACATATACCAAGAGCAAGGTAAATGTAGCCTTCAAATACACCGGCGGATGGGACGGGTTATACGGATATCGTATCGAAAGACAAGTTAATGGAGGGGCTTGGACCCTTGAAAATACCTACACAAGCACGAGCGGCGCAACGACCTCGCCCCCCGGATGCGCGACCCCCAACACATGCTATGTCCAGTCATACAGCAACCTGACCCCCTCATCGACTTATGCTTATCGGGTTCGGGTTTATGCCGCCACCCCAGCGATCAATAGCAACTGGGCGACATCCTCCCCAATTGAAGCTTTAAAATATAGGGTAGCCGGCATGCCGACCGAACCGATTATCGTGCCGCGTGCCTGTTTCGGTTCCGGCTGCTTCGACTTGCATGTCCGCTTTGCGCCAGACCTAATCGCTTGGATTAACCGCTATAAGTCGGAAGCTTCGTATAGCATTAATTACCCAGTATTATATTTTGATGTAAGGTATAAAAAACCAGCAGATTCAACCTGGGAGTGGGGTGGCTGGTTTGCTACATCCTGGGATCATCGCTATGAGGACTCTTCGTTGTATGCCTCTGGCAAGTGCACTAAGAGTCGTGAATGCTACAGTATCCCAACCGAAAATTTGGCGCCAAATGAAACATATGATGTGGCATTAAGCGTTTATGGCGAAGGATATACTCCCTATTCCATGCTTGTCGATGAAATTTACCCCATGGGCCAAGTTACGACACTGCCGTCATTGTCGGGGGAGATAAACCCGCCAGATGCGGTTGATGTCTTGAGCGATGACATCGGCAGTAACTTAGTTAAGCTAAAAATGGATTACACTTACCAAGCGTCATTGCCCCCGCTTTACCGTATGATTAATTCATATGATACTTTGCCCAATGGTTATCAGGTCACCGATCGCCGTTGGGATCATTGGTTATACACCGACGATGATGGCTGGACAAATCCGATACCAAGAGTCCACTGGAACCAGATCCAAATGAGCCATGACCAGAGTAATTGGCAACCAACAGGTATCCTGATTGCTGATGATAAATATATCACTCCGAGCAATTTATCGCTGGGAGACAACAATGGGGAATTAGAATACCCAAACAGCTTGGATTATTATTTTATCGACAGATCGGGCGGAGCTGATACTTATTTGAGGGCTAATGTGGTCAACCAGTATCTTACCGTTGCCCCTCCGCCAAAATATCAGACCATCGACTGGGTTGATAATTGGGTAGATTGGAACAACTCCGGAACATCGCCCCTGACCATCGCTTCAACAACTTACGTTGAGTCAAATAAAATCACCGGTCTCAAAGACTTTCCTTCGATGGTAACCCTGAAAGTCGACTATGGCGATTCTGACGGTAACTTCAATGAGTGGGAGGCTTACCTGACAATTGAATATAACTATACGAAGTCTGGGCCGACATTATATGAAATCCAGCAAAGCGACAGTCCGGCGCCAACCAGCGGTTGGGTCGACTCGAGTCCAGCTGAGGCGGTCTGCACAAGCGGCAACTGCTCCATACACCTGACCGGCTTGACTAGCGTTGATGGTAAGTACCAAAGATTCATCAGGGTCCGTCCTAAGGGTACCACTATCTGGATGTACAAGAATGATACGGTTATCTGGCGTGCCGCTTGCCTGAATATCAGTTTTGCCAATCCGACCTCCACCCCCGGCCAGGCTCTTAGTGCGTCCATGGTCAACGAGATAAGACAGCGCATCAATGTTTGTCGTGCAAACATGGGTTCAAGCGTCGGTTATTTTTCCTTCCACAACTCAAATGCCAGCGGTGATACCGACACGCAAATCGTCGGCCAAGGCCTCAATCCCATGACTCCTAATACTAGAATCAGGGCTACCCATGTCCTGGAGTTGCGAGAAGCGATTATGGAGATGTATAAGTCATTTGCCTCTGACCCGACTAACTTGAAGTATAGGGTCACTGACTGGCCGGCATTTTGGAACAAAGACGAGAAGGGGCAGCCATTGCCAGCAGAGTGCCAAAATCTAACTGTCGGCAGTAAGATTTGTATCAAGCACTTCTCGGTTATAAGACAGTTGTTAGTCGATCTGGAAAAATAGATAGATATAATAATAAAACCACTCCGTAAAGAGTGGTTTTATTATTTGTGCGCCGTGCAGGATTTACCCCTACGCTGTCGCTCCGGAGCATAAACTTCTCATCCTGCACGTATGCAAACAAATTTAAAACCACCCTTGTTGGGTGGCCTTAAATTTGTGCGCCGTGCAGGATTCGAACCTGCGACCGTTTGCTTAAGAGGCAACTGCTCTACCAGCTGAGCTAACAGCGCATATTGTAAAGTGGCTGGAGAGAGGCTCGAACTCTCGACCTCGGCGTTATGAGTGCCGCGCTCTAACCAACTGAGCTACCCAGCCTCGCCAGCGCACCCTTGCCTGCAGACAGGCGGCAGGATATCCTGCTCAAAGTGTGCCCAGCAGGACTTGAACCCACAACCTTCTGGTCCGAAGCCAGACGCTCTATCCGGTTGAGCTATGGGCACACTTTAGGCAGGAGAGTCCTTTAGGGCTAGGATGCTGATCTTGATACAAAAAACTCCCTCTCGAGAGCTTTTAATAGGTTAACACAAAAGCACGAAAAAGGCAAGACTTTGGCCGGAATATCAAAAAACCCTCAAAAAAGAGGGTTTTTAAGATTATTCTTTGCCTTTGAGGGCGTCTTTGAGAGTCTTGCCGGTTTTGAATTTGGCGACCGTTACTTGAGGAATCTGGATGCGCTCGGTCGGCTTCTGAGGATTAACACCGCCGCGAGCGTGTCGTGACTTGGCCATAAAGGTGCCAAAACCGGTAATAGTTACCTCATTACCGCTTTTGAGCTCGCCGATAATGATGTCGACCAATTTTTCCAGCATGTCAGTCGCTTGCTTCTTGGAAACTTTGGCCTCGGCAGCAATCCGGTCGATTAAGGCAGCTTTATTCATAGGAGTACGCTTAGTTATTATTTAATATTAGTATATTTGATTACTAGCTTCTTGGCAATACCTGAATAAATTATATCAAATTTTAATATTTTAGCCAATAATCAATAAAATATAGTAACTCGGCCTATAAGCAAAGACGCTCGCCTCTTGCCGAGGTCGAGCGTCTTTAGGTGTTGAAAAAATCTGTAGCTAGCGAGCGTATTCGGTTACGCGCATCTCACGGATAACGTTAACCTTGATTTCTCCTGGGTATTTGAGTTCTTGTTCAATTTTCTTGGCGACATCGCGGGCCAGCTGATGGGCAGCGAGATCATCGAGCTTGTCAGCTTCGGCGAAGACGCGGACTTCGCGACCGGCCTGGATGGCATAGGCCTTCTCTACTCCATCGAAGGAGGTGGCAATTTTTTCAAGCTCCTCTAGGCGGTAGATGTACTGCTCGAATGAATCGTGGCGAGCACCGGGCCTGGCTGCCGAGATGGCATCAGCGACCTTGACGATGACAGAGATCAAACCTCGTGGGCGGTCATCATGATGGGTTTCGATCGGGGCGATTATGTCTTCGGAAAGATTGAATTTTTTAGCGATATTAGCGCCGATTTCCGGGTGAGTGCCTTGCACTTCGTGGTCTACGGCCTTGCCGATATCGTGGAGTAATCCGGCCTTTTTAGCCAAAGTGACGTCAGCACCAAGCTCTTCGGCCAGAAGTCCGGAAAGATGGGCAACCTCCACAGAGTGGCGCAAGGCGTTCTGGCCATAGCTGGTGCGGTATTTCAAGCGGCCGATAATCTGGACTAGCTTGGTGTCGAAACCGGCAATGCCCAGTTCATACATCGATTCTTCGCCAGCTTTCTTGATGTCGACAGCCAGTTCTTTTTTGGCTTGCTCGATGGCGTCTTCGATCTTGGTCGGATGGATCCGTCCATCCAGGATCAAGCGGTCGAGAGCGCGTTTAGCAATGTGCCGGCGGATCGGAGAAAAGCCGGAAATGGTGATGACGTTCGGGGTGTCATCGACGATGATTTCCGTACCGGTCAGCTGCTCTATTACTTTGATATTCCTGCCTTCGCGGCCGATGATACGTCCCTTCATCTCGTCGCTTGGCAACTCAACGGCAGTCGTCGTGATTTCGGCTGTGTAGTTCGAAACTAGTCGCTGCATGGTGCTGGCGAGCAGGTCACGGGATTTTTCTTCAAGTTCGTCTACTGACTGTTTTTCCAGCTTGTTGATTCTTGATAGCAGATCTTCCTTGATTTCTGTCTCGACATTGTTCAGAAGGACCTGCTTGGCCTCTTCTTTTGACATTTGGGCGACAGTCTCGAGTTTGGCCAGCTGCTCTTCTTTTATCTGCTTGATCTTTTCCTTGATTTCCTCAATTTTGTTGACCTTGTCATAGAGCTGCTGCTGTTTGTCTTGGAGTTCCAGCAACTTCTGCGAAAAGACCGTCTCGCGCTTTTCAAGGCGTGATTGGAGCTCATTGATTTCCTTGCGCCGGCGAGATTCTTCCCGCTTGGCTTCGTCGATGATTCTTAAGGCTTTGTTCTGGGTCTCCAGTAGAAGGTCGGATTGTTTGGTTTTGGCCTCGCTGATGATCTTCTCCGCTTTGGCTTCGGCATTTTTAGTTTTGCGGTCGGCTTGCAGTTTGCTGACCAAAAAACCTAAAAATAGACCCACTGCCAGGAGGAGGACATAAATTGCAAAATTCATAGGCAGATATCCGCCTGTTGCGTTGGAGAGTAATGCGTTATAAAACAAACCGGCCCGCGTTTAGGCGGAGGCGATCACGGATGAGTGCGTGTTGGAAGAGAGGGGGCAAAGAATCACGAGTGAACGATTAGTTTGTTTAATGTTAGTCTTTTTCGCGACTACCGCAACTTTCGTAACTACAAGGCAACAGGTGGTTGGTGTTTAATTATTAAATCCAAAATTACCTTACCATTATTATCTGTTTTTGACAAGATTGTGTTCCGTTATCGTGCCAAGCAAAAGCCCCGTTTTTAGCGGGGCTTTTCTTATTATTGCTGTCTGATAATCTTGTCGATCAGGCCGTATTTCTTGGCCTCTTCGGGATTCATGAAGTTGTCGCGGTCGGTATCCTTTTCAATGTTCTGGACTTTTTGACCGGTATGAAGCGATAGGATCTGATTGAGCTTATCCTTGGTTTTGAGTATGTGTTCCGCCATGATTTTGATATCGGTTGCCTGTCCCTCGGCGCCGCCCATGACCTGATGAATCATTATTTCGCTGTTCGGCAGGGCTAGGCGCTTGCCCTTAGCTCCTGATGCCAGCAGAACGGCTGCCATGCTGGCTGCCATGCCGACGCAGATGGTCGAGACATCAGCTTTGATGTATTGCATCGTGTCATAGATGGCCAAACCGGCGCTGACCGATCCGCCCGGGCTGTTGATATAGAATTTTATATCCTTATCCTTGTTTTCGGCATCAAGGAAAAGGAATTGGGCAATGACGATGTTGGCCACGTGATCATTGATCGGTTCACCGAGAAAGATGATCCGGTCCTTGAGCAAGCGTGAATATATGTCATAGGCCCTTTCGCCGTAAGTCGACTTCTCAATGACAGTAGGTATTAAAGGCATGTGTTTATTTTAATAATTATGGTTAGTGAATTATGCATGTATTTTAAGAGTAAATCGGGCAAAAAGCAAATCAGGCTATCTGCCATTCGCCGCCACGATCGACAAGGCGGCCCTTGATAGAAAAACCCGCTGCCTTAGGGTGCCCTCCTCCTCCCAGAAGGCGGGCCAGTTTGGAAATGTCGATCAGCGGAGAGGCTGTCCGCAAATTGCCGCGTATTGAGCCGTCCGCCTCTTCCTGCAGGAAGAGGATGCCTTTGACTCCGTAAAGGTTGCTTAAAAAACCGGAAATCCCATCCAATTCTTCTTTGGGGACGGTGCTTTTTTCCCGCTCTTCTTGCGGCAGGATGGTTACGGCGAAGTCATATTTAGGATTGATGCGGATATTGGCCATGATCTGCCCCCAGAGTTTCAATCCGTTGAGACTTTTGTTTCTGAGGGTGTTTTCGGTAATCTGCGGCAGCCGAGCTCCTCGCAGGATCAGGTCAGCAGCGATCGAAACTGTTGCGATAGAGGTTGAAGGGTAGAAAAAATTGGCCGTGTCGGTGAGTATGCCCGTAAGCAGGCACATAGCCATATCTTTCGTAATTTTGATATGGTTGATCTTGTAAAATTGGTAAACCAATTCGGCCGTAGCGGCCGCCTCGGTGCTGCGCAATTCAATGTCGGCGTAGTCGTCAATTTTGGGATGATGATCGATTTCTATAATTTTTTGTCTCGGCTGCTTGGCCTTAAGCATGTCCGCTATTCCGGTCCGGCTGAGGCTGCCGCAGTCGAGCACTATGAAAATGTCATATTTTTCAAAATCAAGGCCAAGCGTCTCGATGGAGCCGAACTTGATTTTTTCGATTCCGGGAAGATAGCCCAGCATGGCTGGCGGCTGGTGCAGGCAATAACCTTCTGCCATTTTTCCGATTGAGAGCAGCCAATTCATCATTGAACAGAGGCTCGAGATTCCATCACCATCAGGATTGAAATGCGTTATCAGTAGAATGTTTTGAGCTGAATCGATTGATTCTAGAATGGATTGGTATTTTGCTATTTCTTGGTTTTGCATCGATTGAAGGTTTTTTTAATGGTAATTAAGAAAATTATCATAACCGGAGCCAGATTACAAGCCTGCCCTTAAAAAAAGAAAACCGCCCTAAGGCGGTTTTCATTATTGTTGTTGCTGGTTTATCGTTTTGAGAATCTCATCGATTTCAGCTGCCTTGACTTCGGTGTCGTCTACGGCCCAGACCAGCTTCGGGATCTGGCGCAGCCGGGTATGCTTGCGCAGATATTTGCTGAATGAGCCGCTGTGCTTTCGGAGTTCCGCTATGGCTGAGCCGAAGAACTTTTCCGGTAGGACAGATACGGATATGCGGGCGTAGCGTAAGTCGGGCGAGCAGTCTACGAAAGAAATGGTTATCAAAGCGCCGTCGAGATTGACATGCTCTTCGATCAGCTTGGCAAGCTCGAAACGAAGCAGGTCGTTTATTTGTTCAGTCTTATGCATAATCGGCTATAATTTTTTGGCAATCTTTTCTTCTTTGTAGAAGTAGAGTATATCATTTTCCTTGACCGAGTCGCCCTGGTATTTGATGCCGCACTCCTCGCCCACTTCGACCGAGCTCACTGTCTGCTTGCCGGATTGGAGTTCGGTAATCTTGCCTTGCCCGATAATCAATCCGCCACGTTCGATTTCAATCAAGCTGTCCTTCTCTATCTTGCCAGCTACGACTTTGCCTCCGAAAATCTGTTCGTTGGCGTCCGAGCGGAAAATGGCTTTCACGTGGAGCTTGCCTAGCTCGACGCGACGGATTTCCGGCTCAAGCAGGTCTTGCATCTGCTGTTTAACGTCATCGATCAAATCGTAAATGATCTGGTAAAGCTTGATCGATACGCCTTTTTCGCGTGCCAAGTCCTCGGCTTGCGGAGCAGCTTTGACGTGGAAGCCGACGATCTGGGCCTTCGCCGCATCGGCCCTGACGACATCGCCTTCGCCGATATTGCCTAGACCCTTATTGATTATTTTTACCTTGATGTCCTGGTTGCCGATTTTTTCTAGGGATTCTTCGATAGCTTCTGCTGATCCAAGCACATCGCTTTTGATGATGAGGTTTATCTTTTTGGCGCCTGAATCGTCGGCTTGGGAGGCAACAGCGCTTTCGGGCTTATTCAGGCCGGTTTTGATGTTCTTAAATTTGACCTTTTCGCCCTCTCCGGTTTCCAGGATGTCTCCGACTAGGGGGGCAACTTTCAGACCGATGATTTTGACCGGAGTAGAGGGTCCGGCCTCATCGATGCTTTCGCCGCGGTAGTTCTTCAGGGCTCGGACTTTGCCGAAAACTTTTCCGTCAAACAGGAGTTGGTCGGCGATTTTCAGGGTGCCGTTCTGTATCAGGACTGTCGCGACCGGGCCTTCGCCTTTGTCGATGCGTGAGTCAATGATGGTGCCGACGGCCGGAGCCTGAGGGTTGGCTTTGATATTTGATTGCTCGACTTCAGCAGTAAGAAGAATCATGTCTAAAAGGTCTTCGATGCCCGTGCCTTCGCGTGCGGAGATAGGGACGCAAACGGTTTTGCCGCCCCAGTCTTCAGGGACGATGCCGAGCTGTCCGGAAAGCTCTTGCTTGGTCTTGTCCAGATTGGCCTCGGGCTTATCAATCTTGTTGATCGCCACGATGAAGGGCAGTTTGGCCGCTTCGATGATGCGGAAAGCTTCGATCGTTTGCGGCTTGACGCCGTCGTCGGCCGCTACGACCAAGATGGCGATATCGGCGATTTTGGCGCCACGGCTACGCATGGCCGTAAAGGCTTCGTGTCCGGGGGTATCGATAAAGGTTAAGCGCTGATTTTTGCGAGTGACTTGGTAGGCACCGATATGCTGTGTGATGCCGCCAGCCTCACCGGCCACTACATCCGTCGAGCGGATGGCATCCAGAAGCTTGGTCTTGCCGTGGTCGACATGGCCCATAACAACGATGACCGGAGCCCGTTCTAGCATGTCCTCGCTTTTTTCTTTTTGGATGATGGTTGTCAGCTTGCTGACTTCCTGTTCAGTCGTTTCCGAAGTGTCGGCATCGGCCTTGATTTCAAGTCCGAGGTCGGTTCCGACAACGGCTGCTGTTTCAAAATCGATCCTTTCGTTCAAAGAAGCGAAAATGCCGTTTTTCATCAGCTCGCCAAGGACTTTATTGACCGGTAAGTTGGCCAGGGCTGCAAAATCCCTGACCGTTATGAAGCTTGGAAGAGAAACTACCTTTTTGACCGTAGGCACTTGGTTTTCCCTGGCAGATTGCCTATCTTTGAAAGATTGTGGAGTTGCCAACTTTTTGCTTAAAGTTGGCCATTGGTTAATGATTTTATTGGCGATGCGGTGGTCGATTTTGATGGCTTTTTGGCCAATATGAAAACCGAGTTGCGGCAATTTGTCGCGCAATTCTTGAGGGGTTAGTTTTAGTATGCGGGCTAGTTCGCTGACATTCATAGTGTAAATAATAAAAACGACAATGCGCCGTAAATTTATTTAAATTTACAATAAAAATGGCCAAAAGTCAAGGTGAAACGGGCTTGGTGCATGGTAAACTCGCCAAGCCTAGAAATGATTTTTATGGGAAAAATGATCAAAAGCTTTGCCGATTCCGGAGCTCAAAAGCGGAGTTGTGGTTTTGTTGCAAGTTATTTCGAATAATGAGGGCAAAACTACCGATGCAAGCAGAAAAAGCAGGCCGTAAAAAATAGGGGCTGAGTTTTGATCGTTGATATTGACCCAGGCATCGACAAACGGGCGGTGCAACAGGAAAGCAGAGTAGCTGTAAAGCCCGGCATAAGTTATCGGTTTCAGTAATTTTGGCCAGAAATTGGCAAAACGAAAGGTTTTTATGGAGAAGAAGATGATTGGGATAACCATCAAGATCGGATGCAACGGATAGGCAAATGGATTGCTGAAAGAATACAGCCCCAGAAGTAGCAGAAGAATGGCGATGACGGTGTATTTGTAGTCCTTAAAAAATGAAGCTGAATCAGTTTTTTGTTCATTGATGATTATGGCAGCGAACACTCCGAGGGAGAACTCGCCTATTTTAGCCAAGGGAAAACCTCCCATGGCGAAAAAGGGGTGCCATTGCTGCAAGGGGGATAGTTGGATGGCAATGGTTGCCAGGTAAGCGATTGATATGGTTGTGAGCAGGGTGATTTTAGGGCTTTTAAGGGTCGCCAAAAAAATGATCGGGAAAAGTATGTACAATATTGCAATTGTCCCCAGGAACCAATAAGAAGGATTGATTGTAAATATCGCCGAGGGGGAGTAGTTTGTCAGGAGTAGAAGCTTTGCCAGGGAACCAAGAAGCTCGTCAGCAAGCCCTTTGCCCCCTTGGCCGTAAAACAGAAGTCCGAAAAAAAACAAGCTAGCCAGGAAAAGAGGGAAAATCTTTTGGGCCCGGCTTTTAAAATATCCGGATAAGGCGAATTTTTCAGGCCCTCTTTTCAGGGCGGACATGGCCAGTCCCCAGCCGCTCAAAACGAAGAAAATGCTCACCCCCATGTAGCCGAGGTAGTAGAAAGAGGCGATGAATGCCTCGGATAGGCCAGAGAAGAAGCTCTTCAAAAAAGTTTCAAGAAAATTTTGCGAATAAATCCACTGGACATTCTGGGTGATGCCGTAAAGGCCGCGGTAGTAGTGATGAAGGATGATGCCGATTATGGCCAGGCCTTTCAAGAAGGGGGATGCGCTGCTGATGGCTTGATTGAGGGTCGAGTTTTGATTGCTCATTTCTTTAATATAGCATAAAAATATTCCATCAAGCCAACCGCAGCCGGTTGTCCACGCGGGCGCTTGATGTGTTATAATGGGGTTGTTATGGAATCAATCAAGAATATACATCTTAAAATCCTGTCACTTAGCCTAGTCAGCTTATTTGTTGTTTTACTGCTTGGCAATTCATTCAGCTATCTTGATAATGATTTTGGCTGGCATTTGTTGGCTGGCAAAGAGATTCTGAAAAATGGCCAGGTCCCTCAAGTCGCCGATTACAGCCACACTTTGCCTGGAGCAGCCTGGGTCGACCACGAGTGGTTGATCGATGCTGTGACTTATTTTTTGTATGATAGGCTCGGGTATATCACTGTATCTATATTTTTTGCCGCTATCATTTTGGCGGTTTTTATCATTCTTTATCGTCGCCAGTTTGCAAGATTGGAAAAAAGCGTATTTTGGTTTTTCGCGCTCGGCTTCTTGGCGTATTTTGCGGCCAGACATAGCCTAGGAGTCAGAATGCAGGAAGTGACTTTATTAGGACTTTTGCTTGAGCTCTCTGTGATTGATAATTTTCAGAAAAGCCGCAGAAGCAAGGACTTGTATTGGCTGGTGCCGCTTTTTCTGATCTGGGCCAACCTCCACGCAGGTTTTTTGGTCGGTCTGGCTCTGCTCTTGGGCTATTTCGTCCTGATGGCGCTTCTTGATTTTGGCAGGAGATGGCAAGACAGGCTTAAATTTATCGATTTTTCTCAAACCTTGCCACTCGAGAGGGTGAGAGTCTTCGGGCTATGGGCTGTCTTAGCGGCCGCTTCTACGCTGGTCAATCCTTATGGCTGGAAAATGTATGATTTCTTTTTTTCTTTCGGAAACACCTATTATTTGACTGCGATTAGCGAGTGGATGCCATTTTACTTTTTCCCGCAGCAACCGTTAGTCGTCCTCTATCTTTGCTTGGTCGCGACTGCCTTGATTTTGGTCTTGGTCAAAGTAATCAACAGGAGCCGTGGATTCAAAATTGATTTGTGGTGGCTGAGCTTAGTGCTCCTTTTTTGGGTGATGTCGCTCAAGTCGCGCCGACACACGCCTCTTTTGGCCGTTGTCAGTCTTCCTTGGCTGGTTGATATATTTTCAAAAGAATTTGTCGTTGCCAATGTCCGCCAATGGCTCGTTTCAAAGAGGGCTAGAATCATTATCGGCACGGGCTCCGCAGTATTTTTCAGCCTCGCCGCATTCTGTTTTACGAAGGTTAGTTTTACGAACAGCCCATTCGATTATTATTGCGGCTATTTCCCTTGCGCCGCTGTGGCCGAGTTGAAATCGTCTGTTCCTGCGCCGGCCAGGGTGCTTAATGATTTCAACTGGGGCGGTTACCTGTTGTGGCAGTGGCCCGGTCTTCCCTTGTTCGTTGACGGACGACAGCCGCAACACGGATACGAAGACCACACGATTCTTGAAGAGTATCATCGTTTTTTCAAAGAGGGCGAGGCAGACAAATATCTTAAGAAGCATCGGATCGATATGGTCATGCTGAGCAAACCGCGTGACCCAGAGATTACTTGGTTTAACAGGCTGCTTTTCGGAATAACAGAGAGCGACCTTAGGGCCGATAGTCATCTGATCGATTATTTGAAGTCGGCCAAAGAATGGCGCAACTGTTTTGAAGATGGCTTGGCAATCGCCTTCTGTAAAAATTAAGCTCTCCGGCGGGCAATAATGAAAAATAAATTAGCAAATCATATTAAAGAATACGCTGCCTATTATGGTGTGGCCTTGTTTTTGCTATCCAACGGGATTTTTTTTGCGTTGTCATTTGAAGTCGGGGCAGGCCACTTCAAGGCCATCTTCGGGGCAGCTCAATTTTTTCTGTTTTGGTATCTGGCAGCTTCTCTTCGTCCAGCAGCGCTTGGTTCAATCACCTCGGCTACGGTGCTTTTCGCTTATTATTTCTTGGTTTCCTACTCGGCCGTGGTTGGCGCGCCGCTCGACATGCTGTTAGCTGCTCGCCGCTGGCAGGAGTTCGTCTACTTGGGGCGAAGCTACATGTGGTTGGTTTTGCTGCTTTTGGTCACAGCCAGTTTAAATGCACTTATATTTTCAAGGTTCAAGAAAGCCAGCATAAGAACATCGGTTATCTTGTTTGTTGTCGTGATCGCCAGTTTGCGGATAGCAGACAACGAGCTGTTCGCTTTCGTTAAGCAAGTGGCGAACGGCAACAAGGGCGTCGATTTTTATCAGGAGCGGATTTATGATCCCTTGGTAGAGGAGTCAGTCAGGCTGAAGCCGCTGTCAGCCAAGCCTTTGGACGGGCAGAGCATAGAGAGCAATCTGAAACATATCGTCATGCTTCAGATGGAGAGCTTCAACGCCCGCTTGGCCAGCCCGAGCACGACTCCAAATTTTTTGAAAATCGCCAGCCAAGGATTTTATTTCCCCGGGTTTTATAGCAACAGCGTCCAGACGATTTTGGCCCAAGAGAATATCCTGTGCTCTTTACCAAGCTCATTCGCGAAAGACTTGGTTTCTGACGGCCGCAGCATCGAGGTCCGGTGTTTGCCAAAACTGTTGAAGCCGCTGGGCTATAAGAGCAGCTTTTACGCGAGCAGCCGCTTGGAATTCGAGCAGACGGGCAAGTTCATGTCAGAGATCGGTTTTGACCAGGTCCATGGTTATGACACGATGAAGCCGGGCGACCCGCAATTCATGTGGGGGCGGCAAGAAGGCGTTTTTTTGGAGAGAACTTTCGAGTCGATGAAAAGGGATGGCGATGAAAGCAAGAGCTTGGCCTACATCACCTTTGAGGCCACGAATCACTGGCCGTTCAATAATGCATCCGCAACTAACTCCGCCGAGCTCAAATTCAGTGACCGGCTTTCTGGCAGTATGGCGAAACAGGATGAGTATTTGGGTGAGCTGATCAGCGGTTTAGACAGTGTCTATCCGGAGAAGGATTATGTTTTGTTCGTCTTCGGCGACCATAGCTGGCCGGCTGCCATCCAGTCAGACAATTATTTCAACCAACGCGGTGCCCTGGATGAGAATTTTCTGACCTCGCTGGCGGTTTTCGTAGGCGGGCGCAAAGTGGGCAGGACGATAGACTCAGGGAGCTATAGCCATATGGACACTTTGCCGACGATAATGGAGCTCGTAGGCCAGCCGTTGCCCACTACCCGTTTCAGGCGCTCGTATGCTTCCGTGCTGGAAGGGCAGAATCCAGCAGAAAAGGGGAAAAGCATCTTGTTGATTCAGCCGTACTCGGACCGGTTTCTCGTATGGATGGATCAGACTGATAGGTATTCGTTCAATTTGAAACAGGGAAAAATCACCAAGACCGCTCAAGACGGGACTTCTCCGAAGGCAGAACAGATCGTGGCGGGCACTTTGAATGACAGTATTAATTTGTTTTTTAATCTGGTAAAATAGGGTCAAAGAAAACTCATGGATTATAAGGATTATCTGACCCAGCAAAAAATCGAAACCGATCACTTTTGGTACATTGCAAGAAAAGGCTTGATCCAGAGGCTGCTTGCTTCTATTTGCGAAGACAAGGACCGCTCCCGGGTAATTTTGGATATCGGGTGCGGTACGGGTACGGAGCTGCCGGTTTTGGCTGAGTTCGGAGATGTCGTGGGGCTGGATAATAACGCAGAAGCTTTGAAAATGGTGGCGGGCAAAGGTTTCAAGACATTGCTGGTCGATATGGATAATGAAAGCTTGGGCGAAGGGCTGTATGACGTGGTATGCGCTTTCGACGTTTTAGAACACTTGGAAAATGATCAAACGACACTTGATAAGATTTTTAAGAGCCTAAAGCCAGGCGGCTGGCTAGTGTTTACCGTGCCAGCCTTCGGTGCCATCTTCAGCCAGCATGACCGGGCCATGGGACATTTCCGCCGTTATGAAAGAAGCGGCATTGCCGAGCAATTATCACGCGCCGGTTACGGAAACGCGCGCCTGGGATATTGGAATGTCTGGGTATTTTTGCCCGTAGCTGTAATGCGGCTGACTAAGAAGTTGTTTAACCGAGGCAAAGGCCGAAACGAACTTTCGACGGAGGCAATCAACCTGCCTCGGCCGCTTAACGCCTTGCTGCTGTTGATATTGAATAGTGAAAAGTATTTGTTTAATAGGAAGGGTTTGCCGTTCGGCTTGACCATATACGGCGCAGCTCAAAAATATGAAGGTTGATTTTTGTCTGCCGATCTACAACGAAGAACAGATGCTCAGGGAAAATGCCTTGAGACTTTTGAATTATTGCCGCCAGGCCAATTTCGGCTTCGATTGGCAGATAGTCTTGGTCGTAAACGGGTCGATTGACCGGTCTTTTGCCATTGCCCAGGAGTTAGTTTCGGAAAACCCTGGTGAATTTGCGGCTATCGAGAGCGCTCAGCCCGGCCGCGGCCGCGCTTTGAAAAACTATTGGCTGCAGAGCGATGCGGATATTTTGGCCTATATGGACCTCGACTTGGCAGTTTCGCTAGATGATATTCCAGCCTTGGTTGGACCGATCATTGCAAACGAGTGCGACCTAGTAGTTGGATCACGTCTTTTGGTCGGCTCGAAAATAGAGCGATCCTTCGTCAGGGAATTCACTTCGCAAAGCTGCCACCTGCTCTCCCGCTTGATCTTAGGTCACAAGTTTTCTGATCTTCAGTGCGGGTTTAAGGCGATCAGGCGCTCTTCATTCCTTTTAATCGCCCCAAAGGTGATTGACGCCGGTTGGTTTTTTGACACCGAACTCGCGGTCTTCGCCGGGCTGGCTGGACTGAGAGTGCGGGAATTGCCGGTCGATTGGTCAGAAGAGCGCTATGACCGTCGCAAGAGCAAAGTCAGGGTTTTTCGCGATGCCACGAGATTCATGCGCAACTTCCTGAAACTGCGTCGGAGACTGGATTCAGGTAAATAATTTCGGCCCTGTTGTTCCTTCTGGCCAAAATATGCTAAAATATTACTAATGTTAATAAACACTTTCCGTGGAGCGTAAGCAGTTTAGTCCGCTAGGCCTAGTGGACTGAATTGTTCAAACAACATGAGAAATAAGCGTGCCGACGGCTTTGCCGCTCTGCGCCACCAGAGAGGGGGTGAATTATGAAAACATTGCGAAAATTAGCTATCGTGGCTGCTTGGGCAGTAGTATTACTGCCAGCAGTAGCCGCCAACGCAGGCGCCTTTGCCCCAACCACAGATTTGTGGGGCGGTCAGCAGGCAGCAGTTAATGCCGGCATTGGTTTGACCAACAATTCTCCTCAGGTGATTGTTGCTCGCATCATCAACGTTACCCTCGGTTTCTTGGGTATCATTGCTGTTGTTATCATCGTAGCCGGTGGTTTCAAATGGATGACCTCTGGTGGCAGCGAAGATAAGATTGGCGAAGCCAAGAAGTTGATGGCAGCCGGCGTTATCGGTCTGATCATCATTTTGGCAAGCTGGGGTATCTCCCGCTTCGTCATCTCGTCTATTTCTAACGCAACTATGTCCACATAGTTTTTTGGAATATACGTTCAATGCAGAGTTTTTACTCTGCATTGGCGCGCCCGCAAGATTTGCGGCCGCACCAATGCAGGATAATCGAACTAATTCCTTCACTCATTTATGATTTTTGCGACTTCAATATCGAGGCATGCGAATAAGTTGGCCGTTTTATTTTTGTTGGCTTATTCCTTGTTTTTCGCTGTATTGCCTGCCTTGGCGTTCGATGGTGGGCTGAACGAGACTGCTACGGCCATACCAAACGGGGGAGATTCTTTTAACCCGCAGTCACAACAAAATAAAGAGGACATTTCCACCAGGGTGGGTAGCGTAATAGGCATAGTCTTATCCTACGTCGGCGTCATATTTTTTGTATTGATCGTTTACGGCGGCTTGATGTGGATGACGGCCCAGGGCAATGATCAGAAAGTGGCCAAGGCCAAAGAGCTGATAATCAACGCTACTATCGGCTTAATCATTGTTTTAAGCGCTTATGCCATCACTTCTTTTGTGGGTGGATCGCTAACCGCTACGCCGGAATAACGCTATGAAAAAGTTTTTAGCTTTTTTTCTTGTAGGACTAGCGATGCTAACAGTCGGCAATAGCGTATTGGCTTACAGTTTCGCTGAAAGTACTGGGTTGAACAAGACAGCCACTCCTAGCGGTTATGATACGACAGCGGCCAACCCGGAAGAAACCCTGTCTCAAAGGGTCGCACAGGTCATCAGCATTATAATCAGCTTTGTCGGCGTATTGTTTTTAGGGCTAATGATATACGGCGGTTATCGCTGGATGATGGCCAACGGCAACGACTCAGAAGTCGTGCTGGCCAAGAAAATCATAACTCGCGCCCTTGTCGGGTTGGTTGTGGTGTTGGCGGCTTACTCCATTACTGCTTTCGTTGCAAATAATCTTAAAGGTAACTTGGTCCAATAAATATATGAAAAGACGGCTGATAAACAATGTAATCGCGTTTTTATTCTTGTCTTTTTTGGCATTTGCTCCTAGCTTGGTTCTGGGCGCTAATCTGAAAGATGCTTTCGGTACGACAGACAGCACTAGCGGAGACGGCAGAACCCCCCTTGATGAAGTGGCGGACAAATCGGGGTATAATATTGAAACAGAGAACGAAAGCCTTGATCCGATTATCGCTACGATAATCCAGACGGCGCTCGAATTTATCGGAGTCATCTTTTTGCTTCTGATCATCTACGGCGGTTATAATTGGATGACTGCCGCTGGCGATAGTGGCAAGGTGGATACGGCCAAAAATACCATAACACGGGCCACGATCGGGCTGATCGTGGTGCTCGCTGCTTATGCCATCAGCTACTTTGTCGTCAGGACTCTGGCCGAAAAAACGTTAAAAGGAGACATTCAATAAAATGACCAATTCCATAAAAAAACTAGGATTTTCTTTGGCCGCAATATTGTTAAGTTTTTCTGTCGCCAGCAAGGCTATAGCAGCTGAAACAAGATCCCTGTTCGGCAGGATGGACAATGTCGCATTGTCGGGTGGTTATGAAGTTGCTGACAAGTTCACCATGGCCAGGTTTATTGGGCAAGTTATAAGCGCATTTTTGAGCCTATTAGGCATCATCTTTATCGTTTTGATCGTCTATTCAGGCTACAATTGGATGACCGCTGCTGGCGACAGCGGCAAAGTCGATAAGGCGAAAGAGACTCTGTGGCGGGCAGTTATCGGCTTGATTATCACGGTCGGTGCATATGCGATCTGGGTCTGGATTTCAGCCGCTATGATCTGATTATGAAAAATATTCTTAACAAAAAAATCGTTTTTTTGCTTATCTGGGGCTGCATATTATTCAACTCTGCCAGCGCCAATGCTCTTAGTCTTATTTCCGACCAAGCCAAGAGCGGTATGTTCAACCAGCAGAAGGCCCTGCGCGAGACGGCTGGCTATGAATCAACAACCAAGGATGGCGTAGCGACAATCGTAGCCACAGCCATCAAGGCCTTCATCGGTCTTCTGGGTATAATTTTTGTCGTATTGATCGTTTATTCAGGTTATAGTTGGATGACAGCCGGTGGTGATGAGACTAAGATTACCAAAGCCAAAAATACCATTTCGCGAGCAGTGATCGGCCTGATCATAGTCTTGGCGGCCTATTCGATCACCTATTTCGTTTTCTCTAACCTGGATTCAGTTGTTGATAGCGGAGGTGGCGGTATGACCGGTTCGCCGTAGTAGTCAGTTTTCGTAAAAAATAAAGCGAGGCCATACGATCGTATGGCCTCTTTTTTTGTTGCGCTTTTTGGTGCGCTACCGATTGTAAACGGTGTACCAATGCACTTCTTTCCCGGCATAACTGTGCAGGTTCTGGGGCCTTACTTCAAAGTCCCAGGAGCCGCGGCTTTTGCCTCGGTAATAGGTGGTGGCAGTGTATTTGCCCGAGGGAAGGGTGCCGGAAATTTCTTGTCCGGCCTTGACGTAAAAACTCCGCTTGAGGCCGTTTCCGGTTATTACGACGTTAACGTCGCGGTCGGTTGAGGCAATGATGCCTTTGAATTCCCCGGTGTGCTCGGATAGAGAGCCTGATTTACCGTTGCGGGCAATCTGCTCGGCATAGGCCCAGTCGCCTACCGACTCTTTGTCTCCTGAGTAGGAGAAACCGGTGATGCCACGGTGGTAGCGGGAAGAAACGATGTTGCCGTTGGCGTCACGGGTTATTTCCGTGGTTGAGTTGACGAAGGGTGGCGGAGTAACGAGAGCACAACCGTTGAGTGCCGCCAGGGCAAGGGTTAATAGAAAGAGCTGTACCGTTTTCATGAGATAATCCTCCTCGTGGGATATTTTTTGTTGAAAAGGTGATTAGTTAATATAGTATATTATTGGATAATTGTCAAGCTATTTGTTTGCTGTTCACGGGGGATGGGTATTGACATTTTACGAAAAATATGCTACGATAGTCAATCAACAACAAAACGAAAAACAAAGCGAGGTCCTGTCGTATGATGGGATTTTTTAATTTGTTAAAGTTTACTATGGATTTAAGTGGTAGTTGTCACCGGTTAAAAAACCGGAAACACAAAATTTATGTCAATTTGCTGGTTGCGATCGTCGTTTATGACTATTTGATGTTTCCTTTGCCAATATTAGCCAAGGAAGCGGTATCAGCTAAACAGTTGCAGCCGGTTACGGCCGTTGCGGGGCAGGCCAGCGGATATTCATCCGTTTCAGAGAGTACCCCGGTTACTTTATCTAATATTAGCAAGAAAGAAGAGGTAAAGCCCGTCGTAGCCAAGACAGTGTTAAAGGTAAAGGATCACGGCTATCATTCGATGACTGCCTATAATTCGGAGGTTGGGCAAACAGATAGCGACCCCTGCACCACGGCTAACGGCTTTAACCTCTGCAAACACAACCAAGAAGACACCGTTGCTGCTAATTTTTTGAAGTTCGGCACCAAGGTGAGGATTCCAGAGCTGTTTGGTGATAGGGTTTTTGTAGTAAGGGATAGGATGAACTCAAGGTACCAGGAACGGGTTGATGTCTGGTTTAAAGATCGCCAAGACGCCCTTAAATTTGGCGTCAGAAAGGCTAAGATTGAGATAGTTGAAGAGATCTAACATATGAAAACGCCCCGGGTAACCGGGGCGTTTTTGATACTGGGCGGAGTTGCTTGGGATTTACACATCTGCTATATTGTAATAAGATGATTAGGGCTAATTCGGTCCTATCTATTTTTTTAAGATCAAGGTCACGTGGCCAAGTGGTAAGGCATGAGTCTGCAAAACTCTTATCGTGGGTTCGATTCCCACCGTGACCTCCAAAAACCCCAAGCTTAGTCTTGGTTTTTTTGTCCATTAAATCGTGGACTTATCTGTGGATAAGTTGTTGGTAAATATTCTTGGAGATGATATTTATGTCCAAGATACTGTGGACAAAAATAACTAAGCCTGCCACTCAAATATATTTTTTTGCTAATATTAAGTCAGGACTAGGTATGAAATATATACTTGACCAACCCTTTGCCATGTTGTCAAATTTATGCTATACTATTTATAGATGATCGTTCTTTAACACCGAAAGCTTTCTCTGAAAAACATTTTAGAGAGAACTTTGTTTTCTACTGATCTATCGCAAGAGTCAACATTGCACCAAAACAAAAACAAAAGAAAAAAGGTAGTAATAATTACTATATAAAATTACTATTACCGCAGATCGGTAAAAAACACGGCTTGCCAGAAGTTGACAAGCAAGCGAAATGCTCGCCCTGAGAGCGGAAATACTCTAAATCATCGAAAGATGAAATGGCGTTTATCTCTTAGGGATGGGGCTCAGTGGCCTATTATATTTCAATGTATGTTATATACAAAGAGGGGCCCGACTGGGCCCCTCTTTTTTTTGCTTGATTAGGCAAGATGCTTGTCAAATTGAGACTAATCAAGTAAGATAAGAGTGATTAAAACAATCATATGGAAAAAGATATACTGAACACAATCAAGGAAGATTTATTGAAAGAACGCGAACAGATCAGGGCCGAACTCGCCAAATTGGGCGGGGATGAGGCTGGAACTGTCTTTCCTGAATATGGCGATAAGCCTGATGAAAATGCCCAAGAAATCGATAGCTACACCACCAATCTGGCAACTGAGCGCATCTTGATCGACAACCTTCGTGATATCGACAATGCCCTGAAAAGGATCGAGGACGGAAGCTATGGCACTTGCAAGTATTGCGGCAATCCCATCAATCCCAAACGGTTGATCGCCAGACCGGTGGCTAGCGCTTGCGTTGATTGCAAGAGCAAGCTGCAGAACGGAGCCTAAAAACAATTATGCAGATCAGATACAAGACAACAGCAGTATTTTTGGCTGTTGTCTTTTTATTTATGGCAGACCGCTGGCTTAAGTCGTTAGCTATGGCTGGCTTTAGCAGGGAAATCATCGGATATCTCCTGGTGTTCGATTTCAGCAAGAATTTCGGCATCGCCTTTTCTTTGCCTTTCCCGGGGCACCTGCTTCCGATTTTGGTCGGAAGCATAATATTGATCCTGACGCACTTCGCTCGGCTGGCTTATTTGCAGCAAGATTTTTTTCTCGTAAGCGCGTATGTTTTGATTATCGGCGGGTCGATAAGCAACTTGTTCGATCGCCTGCGTTACGGTTTTGTCGTCGACTATCTGGAGGTCGCATATTTCAGTATCCTTAATGTCGCAGATATGATGATCTTTTGCGGCGTCCTCTGGCTATTAATACTTTTCCATAAAAAAAGGCCGACCACTGGGTGATCGGCTTTTGGCTTGTGAGGAGGCTACTCCTCTTTTTCCCAGACGATGAAAACCGTCTGGTCTTTGTGCTGGAATTGATCCCAGCAGCTGTACCCATCGGGCACCGAAGTAGCCACGAAGAAATCCGTGGTGTCGATTTTTTTGAGGGTTAACCCCTCAACAATCATGTCTCCGGCTGCGCGGGCAGCTTTGTTTCTGAGCAGTTCTGATGTCTTCATGTCGGCTGCCCTCCTTTCTGGTTTTTATTATGCAAATGTTCAAACAATAATTTTTTATTCTCTTTCAGGCCCACCAAATCGTTTATATATACCCATAGCTTTTCCTTGCGTTCATCGCGCCTGATATAGGGATCCTCATCGCCCATAATTTTTATGGCCATGCCGAAATCAATCACGCGCGGATCGAGGGTATTGCGGTCAATCATGACGTTGCCGGCATGTAGATCGCGATGATGGATGCTGCGTTCATGCATTTTTCGTATGAAGTTCTCTAACTTAGTGAAAAATACATCAGGATCGAATCCATCTGGTAACTTTTCTTTGTCATCCAAGACGTCCTGGATGCTGACGCCGTCGATGTTTTCCATGACCAAGACATGCTTGTCCTGGTTTTGGATACAGGCGTACGGCAGGGAAATCCTGGCGCCGTCAACATTTAGTGATTCCAACTTCTCAAGGAATGAGAATTCGGTTCCAATATCGTTGTCGCGCAAGTATTCCGATTTTTTCGTATTGATAATGATCTTCAGACAGTAGCTGGCGGTTGACCCGTCCTTGAGCGCCCTTTTGTGCACCTTGGCGGTTCGCCCGACACCGATAGGTTCGGGATTCCTTTCAATTATGGTGCCGACATCCTCAATCAGGGCTTTTTGCCATTCTTCATTTCTTTTGGCAGCCTCCTTGCTTAGTTTCAGGTCGAAGGTTTTGCCTTCGCTCTTTGGCTGAATGGCATTTTGTCTTTTTCCCGCAATTTCCAAGATGCGCACATAGGCGGCCTGCTGGTCTTCGCTCTCTTCAAAAAAAGTCCGCCACTGTCTCTGTAATTCAGATGGAAAAGTCGCCAGCAGCTTATCAGCCTGGTCTTCGACGTCAATTTCTGGGAGGTTTTCAGCGGCAAGGGGGTGCCTTAAAGATTTTTCTATATTCATGTGTAGATTAATACAATAGCATATTTTGTATAATTTGTCAATATCTAGCCAATTTCAATGCTTCTTTGTCCATCTAATATCTCAATCCTGACAATCTGGCTTTCTTCGGGTAAAATATCGGAAATCCGGTCAGACCACTCGATTATCGTCAGGGTAGCCTTCTCCCCCAGGTAATCTTCGATTCCCAGGGCGGACAAGTCGGCGGCTCCCTTAAGGCGGTAGGCGTCGACATGGCAAAGCTGCCGGATAGTGGGGTGGTTATGACAGTCGTAGATCTTCATAATTACGAATGTCGGGCTGGTTACCTGTGCTTCGACTCCGAGGCCGGCAGCCACGCCTTGGCTGAATACCGTTTTACCGGCGCCAAGATCTCCGACTAGCCCGATTATGTCTCCGCCCTTCAATTCAGCTGACATTTTTTTTGCCAAAGCAAAGGTCTCCTCGTTGTCGTTAGTAATATATTTCATGAATTCATTTTAACAGGAAAATATGTTATGGCAATATAAAAAAGAAAAAGTCTTTTGTATGGTTGGGAAATCAAATTCCTTGACCATGAAAAAAGCCCGCCGATTAGGATCGGCGGGCTTTAAGGGTGTCCGCATAAAGCAGTTATTCGAGATACTCCGGTTTGATGATGTAGGGACAGAAATCCCTGATAGCTTTGGCCATGCGACGGAAGTCGAGCAGGTGCTGCAAGCCGGTGCAGATCTTGCTGCCGAGCCACCACAGGAACATGCAGGGGAAGTAGATGGGAGAGAATACTGTTTTGGCGATGATGATGCCAAGTTCCGCATTCTTCTTCGATTTTTCCCGCTGCTTATGGTAAAGGACCTGAGCCTCTCTTACGCCGACCGATTTCTTGAGCATAATCTCGATGATCGGTAACCGGTGCTCTTCGTAGAGGTTGTGGAAGGAATCTTCGGCGGCGACAAGTTTGTCCAGAGCCTCGAAGCTATTGATACTCCTCATGATCAAAGCGATGGCTGCAGCTTCTTGGTGCGACGGGACGACATTGACGACGAAGCGGTCGATCTTGGTGGCCAGCTCGGTTTTCTGCTCAAGCGTCAACGGGCTGAACCAGCGGTTCTCGACCAGGTAGCGGTAGTTGAAGAGGCCGCTCAGCCGCATGTTGCCGCGGATGGCGTAGGTCTCTTCTTTGAGCTGCTTGATTTCGGGATTCATTTCCTGGGCCATCATCCGGGTCCAGAAAGCTGCGGTAGCTGAAATGATGCCGATGACCATGATGCCGGCCAGCGTCTGGCCAGACAAGAACGACCCGCCCTCCAGGAAAGAGATTACGATACAGCCCAGGGCCATTGCTCCGAAAATTACGAAGATGCTGTAGAAGCAGACTTTTTCGATCAGATAGTCGAGGTTGGTCTGCGTTTCTTTCGGCAGCCGGCAATAGGCGAAATAAAGTATGCCCATGAGCGCCAGCGGGACCAGTGCTACGAGCCAGAAGAGACCGACGGAAAGCATGCCGATCAGGAGATACTTGAGCGCCGGAACGACATAGTTCATGAAGGCGCCGGCAGCTAGCATGCACAACCAGGAGAGGAATTCATAAATCTGGACGCAGGCGTACGGTATCCATTCGGTGAACAGTTTGACCGCGTATTTTGCGACCCAAGCCAAGCCTTTGACCAGATACGGTGACCACTTGATCGCCAGCAAGCCGCCCAAGTAGAGGCAAGCTGTGTAGAGCGGGATGAATAGGTGCATCGGCATCGGCGTTTTTTCTTCGCCGATACGGCTGATCTTGTAGCCGACGTAGGCCGAGGCGGCTGCGCCTGCTAGGACGCCATTGTAGACGCCCAGACAAAGCTGGGAGAGGGCGAAGACGGCAATGCCGATTGCGAGCGAGAAAAATGTGCCCGCCGCCAATTCGGTTCCGCGAGGGTGTTTCTTACAGAAGGTTTCGATGCTGATGCTTGTCGACTTGATCCACTTGATGGCGCGGTTGTCGATCCAGCGATTGAACCGGATCCAGGAAAACTTGACTCCAGCGCAGAATAGCCACAGCGGCGTGATGACGGCAGGAATCGCCAGCAAGACATTGGCCCACCACGGCAGACGGTTGGACGAGGCGGTGGCGAGCAGGCCGGCGGTCATGGCCGGGGAGACGATCCAGAACATAAGATGGATCAGGATGGTGGCCCAGTAGCCGGGGCAGATGTGCGTCTTGAGTTCGACAGTCTTGTTCGGGAAGACGACGTAGTTCGATCGTGCCGAGCGGTAAAGCCTCATGTAGCGTCCGAATTCGGTGTCGACGACGAAGTCTTTGGTGTTGTCGCTGGAGTGCAGGCGGCGTCGATCGACCGTGCTTAAGACGGGTGAGTCGTTGTCGACTCCTCCGGGGTACCGGTTGAAACCGAAGTCGAAGCTGAACATGTTCTTGGTCCAGGCCGGTTTGGAAATGTGGCGCTGCCAGCGTTCGCGCTCTTCGCCCGAGGACAGGCTTTCGGCTTGGAACTCCGGGAGTCTCGCCTCCTTGGAGGTGAGGATCCGGGGTGTCTGTCCGTTATACAGATCGACGAAGTTAGACTCGATTGCCAGCCAGTGTTCCGGCTGCAGGCGACGCAAGAAGCTTTCGTAGGAAACGAAGTCGATGTTGGAGCGCCACAGGATGCGGCGCCAGATGGCGATCGGCATCAGCTCGATCATGGCGACGAGCCTGACATAGCGGTTTTCCGAGGACAAAAAGGACTGCAGGAAGCTTCGGCGTTCGTTGATGTTGTCAGCGTAGCAGAAATGTTCGTACTCACTGACGTGGGACTTGATGAATTTCCAGAATGTCAGTGCCGGCAGCATCGCCTCTTTGATGATGAGCTGTTCCTTGGTCCTGTAGTTAAAGGAAAGCTTGTCTTCGACTGATTCCCTGTAATTTTCCTTTCTCTCCTCCCAGAGCTCAGGAATCGTCAGCTTGCGTTGGAATTCCTCCAGTGCCTGGGCCATGGATTGGCCGTGCGAGACCTGTTTTTTCTGCTTTTTGCCTCTGTTTTTCTTCTTTTTGGGCATTTTGCCACCTCCTTGGGGTAGTTGACTCAAATGGTATAGTGCTTTATGCGAATAATTCGCTATGAATAGCGATTTTTAATGAGCAAATCAGTTTATTCTTCCATAAAATACGATTTTTGTCAACTCCAAATCACTGGGTTGACTGGCGAGAGGTTTTCCACAAAAAGTCATAAATAGACTCGAAGCTTTTAACAATCAGGGGGTGTTTGATGACCACAGCAAAAGGCGGGTTGCCTGAAAAGTGGACCAACTGGTTTTGCGCTAGCCAGAATGAAGCCTTGAAATCGATTTCTTTGGGCAATTCGCGCAATTCTATTTTTTGAGCCGCCAGTTTGGCCGGGTTAATCGTGCCTATGCTGCCGTGCGGCACCAGGGTGCGGGTCGATATGCCGCGCACCTGTTTTTTGCTAAGCATCGAGGAGCCGATCTGCTCCGAATAGATCTTGCTGTAGTTGCCGGCACTGGGCGTATCGATAGTATATATCGTTGATTTCTTGGGCTGGGCGGCGATGAATTTCTCGATAAAGTTGCGGATGGAGTTTTTGGTGTCGTAGACCTGGGCGTAGGGGAAATGCGTCTCGCTGCGGTAAAGGTCGGTCAAAAGAGAGTTCAGGTCATTGGCGACTTTTATTTTCGTCTCGAAGGCGCTGGCAATGGCCTGGGGCGACTCGACCCAGTAGTAGGTGACGCCGCGGTAGCGATGCTGGGTCAGATAATTTTCTTCGGCTAGCTTCGCAAGGATGCTGATGGCGGTCGTTCGTGGCAGACCGGCCTTTTTGGCGATCTGTGCTGCCGGTGCTTCGCCCAACTGGGTAAGCGCTACGTAGACTTTGATTTCATTGTGATTGAAGCCTAGCTCGGCCAGGCTTTTTTTGATTTCTGATAGCATATGATTATTGTTGTCGAAAAATTTCGACAGATTATAGGTTTATTTTATCAAAAATTAGTCAAAAAACAAGGGTATAATTATTTTATCCATCAAATCAAAGCGGGTGTTGCGGTTTCGGATAATAATGAAGAAAAGCTCATTACAATCAAGAGGGAGGAAATGGATATGAAAACGACATATTGTTACCCCGGTACCTTTTCGCCACCGACCTATGGGCACTTGGGCGTCGTCAGAAAGGCGGCCGCTCTCTTTCCGCAGGTTACGGTAATCTGCTCGGTCAACGCCGCTAAAGATCCGTGGTTCACCACCGAAGAATCCAAAAAGTTGTGGAGCGCCTACGCCCTGCCGAAAAACGTAACCGTGATGACGATCGAGGAGTTTAGGAATCTGCGCACGGATACTTCCCGGATCGTGATGATACGCGGCATTCGCGGCCAGAGCGACTTGGCGCACGAACAGGAGGTTGCTTGCCTGAACCGTGACAAATTCGGGATCGACAAGTATTTCTATCTGTTTAGCGACGACGGCTTGGCCGGGACTTCTTCCAGCCTGGTGCGCCGATCAGCCGCAGCTCTGGAGCTTCATGAGCTGGCGAAGCACGTTTCGCCTCTGGTCATATCGGCTTTGCTGGAAAAAGCGCTCGGGCTCAAAAACGTCTTCATGGTGGTGGGGCGTCCGGGTTCCGGCAAGTCGACTTTCCTTAAGTCGTTGTCGGCAGTCGATGCAAGAAATGTCCACGTCAATACGGATGATTTCAACCAGGAGCTGAAACCGTTTCTACGGGAGCATTTCGGAACCGAAGACTTGGTCGGAGTCGCCTTGGAAAAGCCGGACGAGCTGCGTGAAGCCGTCGGTCGCCCCTGGACCGAGCTTCTGAAGGATTCGCTCAAGCGCGCCCCCCAAGGCGCTAATCTTTTTCTGGAAATCCCCTACGGACTGCAGCCGGATAAATCCTTGTTCCGTCTGGTTGGCGGCAAAGTCATTCATATCGGTTGCGGGCGAGCCGAGACCAACCACGAGCGAGTCCTTAAACGAGGTACGCCGGAGTTGGCGGCCTTCATCGAGAGGATACCCGACTTGAGGGAAACGATCCGGATCGCCGCTGCCAACAGGCTGCAGCTGACGCGTATCTCGACCGATTGCGGGTTGCCGGAACTGCCGGCGGTCGCTGAGCAGTTAAACTATTCGATAATGAAAGGAGAATTGTCATGGCAGACTTATTCATCAGGATCATACTAGGGCATCTGATCGGCGATTATCTTTTGCAGAGCAAAAAGCAGGCGATCAACAAGACCGAGCCCGGATTGATCGGATTGGCCTGGTCGCTGTGGCACTGCCTGCTTTACACCGGCAGCGTCTGTCTGATGATGTGGGACTTCCGGCCTTCGGTAGCCTTGCTGGTATTCTTGAGCCACTGGCCGATCGATCGTTTCTGCCTCGGGGACAAGTGGCTGCGGATGATCGGCGGGCGCGACCTGTACGCCATCTATTACTCAGGCGAAAAGTATGCCGAAGTGGAGCCGTCGACGATCATCGGTCTGAGCTTCGGCTGCGTGGTCTATACGGTTGTAGATAACACGCTCCACCTCCTCTTGCTCTGGATATTTATGTGCTTGTTCTTCTGAAAGCAAGCTAAAAGGCATCGAAAGATGCCTTTTTTTCTTGGTTTGCATTTTAGCCGGCGTCTGCTAAGATATGAAAAATGGTCTTTATCTTATTTGAGGAGGCGAGCCATGGCCAATTTTGCAAGCGAAGCTATCAGCTACATCAGTCATTTATTGCCCGCCGAACAGGAGATTAAACGTTACTTCACTGAGGATGTGCCGGCGCCATCAGAGGGCGAAGCAGAAGAAGAGGAGAGCTTCGATTTTACCGAACCTTTGGAGCAAGAGCACTTGGAGGCCTTGGCACAGTATCAGGAGATGGTCGGAGGGGTCGGAAGTCCTGAGGATACGTTGGCAGCCATCTATGACTTCCTGCGAGAGAAGAGCGATCTTTCCTATCCTTTCGGCTTCTGGTATGAATGCTGCCTGTCATCGTCGGAGCGCAACCTTGCCTTGGCCTACATCATGATCATGATGAGCAACAATGCGGTTTCGCCCCACGAATCGGTCCACTGCCTTTTTACCGCCGCTCTAGAAGCGGTGAACGGAGTCCTGGAATTCGAAGCCGAAGCGTTCCAGCTGGTTACCGGAGCTATCAACGTCGCGAGGTACAAACTGATCCAATACGTACCTTTCGGCTATCAGCCGATGGTCGAAGCGCTTCTGAGCAATTATCTCGAAACGATCGATCGCGGCGACGACCAGATGGATCGCCAGCTCTTCGCCATCGAATCGGTTTATTTCAAATTGATCAGCGCACACTGATCCAGCCAGCCAGGTAACGCCTGGCTGTTTTTTTTATTTTCTGAGGACAATGGAGTTGAAAAATCGTTCCTGGAAGCTTGCCGACGCGAGGATTTCCTCGTCGGTGAAGGTCGCGCCATCGGATGCGAGTACCAGCTTGTCATCGTTATCGTCCAAGCGGTGGATGATGGCGATGCACCTGCCGGTAAAATTTTCGACTGGCTGATCGACGCCCAGGACGTAGGCGTCGATTTCTTCTCCGTCCGGAGCCAGAGTATTGGGAACGAAGCCGTAATTGAGGCCATAAACTAAGTCGTGCTTGGGGTGCTTCGAACCGAGCGGCCGATCTATGGTTACGGTCACGACTTGATTGAGAAAAGACGAATAGATTGGGTCGATTATCTGATTAGCCATTTTGGATGAGTGATAGTTTTTCTTGGCGGGAAAGTTTCTTGATGCGGCTTTCTTCTTTGGAGGCTTCCGACCGGTCAGCCGCTTCCCGGCTGTAAACCAAGCTGACCGGACGCCGCGCCTTAACGTACTTAGAGCCGACAACGGAGGTGTTGTGCTCCTTAATTCGGCGTTCAAGATCGTTGGTGATGCCGGTGTACAGGGTGCCATCGGCGCAACGGATTATATATACATGCCACATAGGTTTGATTCAGGGTTAGCGTACCTATTATACCACAGAGAAAAATAACATAATAAAATATCCGGTGAGTTAGGAATAAAAATAGGCAGCCTGGAGTCGGCTGCCGTTTTTGTGCGATTAATCGGTTCGATCAGATTCAGTCCATCCCGGGGCTGAAGTTGCGCGGGCGGCTAGTGCGTGCTAGCACGTAAACGCCATCGGAGATGTCGAGCGGCGGGTGATCAGGCGCTTTGATGAGACCGCTGCCGAGCGTCGCGGCCATGCTTTTGACCTTGAACTTCGGACGGGAGGTTTTTGATTTTTTGGGTTCCGAGGAGTAGACGATTATTACCCGACGGTTCAGATTGCCGTGCAGCGAGTGGCGCGACTCGAACAGCCATTGGCCGGTAGATTCGAACATCTTGGCGCTCTTCACCGCTTGGATCGCGTAGGGGATTTCACTGCCAGGATTGTCCCAGCTTTCCCCGATCTTGATAGCCCAGATGTCGCCTTGGCGCCGCGCAGGATTGGCAGTGGCGGATTCTATCAGTTTGATTTCCGCTGGTTTGAGCGAGTCGTAGAAAGCGGCTTCCCCATCTTTTTGGAATGCAACAAACTTCTTGCTGCTTATTGGAGTGACGAAGGGTCCGTCATCGATGCCAGCCAAGTAATAACGTTCCGGCCCGGTGTTATCGAAGTGTGGAGCTCTTCCGGGGTAGATCGGCCCGACCTGGATCAGCACCTGCGTGCCGCCCAGCAGCTGGTGAACGGCGTTGGTGGCGAAAGGCATCTGGAGCTTGGTGTCCTGCCAGATCGAAGGAGCCCGGTCGTAGAGCGCGAAGGCGACTCCGAGACTGCCGACCTGGTCTGGGAAAGGGACAAGCTGTCTGGTAGTGTCACAACTGAAAAGTTCGGTCATGGTGTCCTCCTGGTTTAAGAAATGTGCAAACTAGGCTTAAATTATCATTTATCTGGCTAGCCGTCAATCGAGCGAGATGGCCGTAGAAATAAAAAAATAACGCCATTTAGGCGTTATTTTTATGTGGGCGCACAAGGATTCGAACCCTGGACCCCTTCGGTGTAAACGAAGTGCTCTAACCAGCTGAGCTATGCGCCCAAGGACTCTGCCTGCGTCAAACGTCTGGTGGGCAAGAGAGGACTTGAACCTCCACGGCATTGCTGCCACAAGCCCCTCAAGCTTGCGTGTCTACCAGTTTCACCACTTGCCCTAAAGGGCAGAGCCGCGTATATTATTACGCAATCTTCTTCTCTTTGAGCTTCTTCTTGTAGTCGCGCTTCAAGAAATAGAGCTTGGCGCGGCGGACTTCAGCCTGCTTTTTGAGCTCGATCTTGGTGATGGTTGGCAAGTTGATCGGGAAGATCTTCTCTACGCCGACGCCATCGGTCACCTTGCGGACAGTGATCGTGCCGCCAGTCAGCTTGTTGTTCTTCTTGGCGATGATGATGCCCTCAAAATATTGAACACGTTCCTTTTCCTCGTTCTTCATGTTCAATTCTTTGATTTTTTGGTGGATGCGGACGGTCATTCCCGGCTTCAACTGTGCTCGGGCCTCGTTCAACGCTTCAAGGTCGGTGGTGATTACCTTCTCAACGCGTGGCTTCTTTTGGACCTTTTTCTTTTCGGCCATATGGATTCTTAAGATTATAAAAATAGAACCGAGGTTCTATTTGTTGGCTATTTTTAGCTTGGATATTACTTACCAGATATTATAACATTCTCTGGGTTTTGTCAACCTGGGATAGCTGGTCCTGTACATGGTTATATACTATGCTGAAAACTTGCTCTGGTGTCAAATCTGTCGTATCAACCACGAAATTGAAGTTTTTGGGATTATAAACTTCAATATCTTGGTAGAATTTGCGGTAGCGCCGCTCATCGCTCTCCTTGCGGTCGCGGTTGATGGCAATCATCTCCTCAACGGTCTCAACTACGGCTTCGTTGCGGCTATTGGCCTGTTTGAGCTCAGCCAGGATGCGCTCAGCCCCCACCTTTTCATCGACGGTCAGGAAAATCTTGAGCGACTGGGGGATAAAATACCAAGAAGTCCGGCCCTCGATGACGAAGTTGTCTTCTTTGCCGGCCAGCTCCTTCTGGTATTCATCAACCTCGAAATCGGTCGCCGGGTCAGTCTCACCCAGCTTGTTGTACTCAGCCAAGGTCAGGCCGCGTTCTCGCGCCTTTTCCCGGCGCAGGCCGCCGATATAATAGCGAGGCCAACCTAATTTGTCGGCAAGCATCTGGGCGATGGTGGATTTTCCGGAGCCGGCGTTGCCGCCGAAAGAGATGATCATATTCGATGGGTGTGTTTATTTGATGATTGTAAGCATTTTGGCGAAAGCCTCGGGCAGCTCGATCGTAAAGCTTTGTTTCTTGTTTGCGGCGTCTTTGAAAGTCAGTTCGTCGGAGACTAGGTAAATCCTGTCGGTTTTCAGCTTGGCATTCATTTTTTTGGCCGTGCTGGTGCCGTAGACCTGGTCGCCGACGATCGGGTTGCCGTAGGCCGCCAGATGGGCGCGAATCTGATGGGTCCGTCCAGTCTTGATGCGGACCTTGGCTAGGGTGTAATTGATATAGCGCTTGATTACGGCCACTTCGCTTTCGGCCTCTTTGCCTTCTTGGTTGGTCGGTTTGGCGGCCATCTTGTGACCGCTGGTAGCGCGTTCGATGTTGAAATTGATGGTGAATTCGTCTCGGGCGACCTTGCCATAGGCCAGGGCGGTGTAGCGTTTGAAGATGGTACGGTTCTGGAATTGCTTCTTGATCTTGTTGAAGAATTTCTGGTTCTTGGCGATCACCATCAAGCCGCTGACGTCCTTGTCCAGGCGGTGAACGATGCCTGGACGGAACGGATCATCTCCGACCGAGGCGACATCCGGATATTTGGACAAGAGCCAGGTGGCCAAGGTCGGTTCGGTCGTGTGTTCATCACCATGGACCAGAAGTCCGCTCGGTTTGTTGACAACGATATAATCATCGCTTTCTCCGATTATTTCGACTTCTGGCATCTTTGTCTTTGTAGCGGCTGGTTTTTCTTTGGTTTTTTTCTCTTTGGTGCGGCCGAACGTCACGACATCACCTGTCTTCAAGAACTGATGCGGAGTGGTGGGCTGTCCATTGACCAAGACGCTGCCGTCTTTGATCGATTTCTGCAGCTGGCTGCGCGTGGTTCCGCCGACGGCTTCGGTCAGGAATTTGTCGAGGCGGTTGCCGGCTTGGTTTTGGCTGATTGTGTATTCCATTGTTTTTATAATAGTTTTTCGAACTGCTCAAGCATCTTAGCGGAAGTGAAATATTTTTCAACCCTTTCCAATGCTTGCTTGCCTAGCTGGCGTCGGATTTCCTTGTCCTGGTGCAGGACCATTATTTTCTCTGCCAGCGACTCGCTATCGCTCAGATTCATCAAATAACCGGTCTTGGCATCGAAAATCAGGTCTTCGAGGCCGGAATCAGCCTGGCCGATGACCGGTCTCTCGGCGGACATCACGCAAAGCGTGGTTATCAGTTCCTGCAGGTCCAGCTTTTCATTAGTCGCAATGTAAAGATCGAAGCTTTCGATCCATTTCCGCAGATGTGCCTGCCCGCCGACTAGCCAGACCAGGTTATCGATTTCCATCTTTTTGGCCAGCCAGAGGAGATTCTTCTTCTCTTTGCCCTCGCCGACGACGATTAACTGAAGATTGGGAATGATGGTCAAACATTTCTTAACTGCCTGGAAGAGCGATTCGATCTTCTGCTGCTCGTCGAGATCGGTCACGGTGCCGATGGTAAAGTATTTTTTGCCCGGTCGCGTGCGGTCGGCCAAGTTATGGTAGAGGTCATCCTGATGAGTGTATTGCTGAAGTTTGATGCCAGGCTGCATGACTTTGATGATTTCGGGGTCGATGCCGGATTTTTCCAGTTTGGCTTTGGTGTGGTGGTTCAGGGTGAGTATGGTGGCAAGGCGGCTTAGTTTCTTATAGCTTTTCCAACCGGCGCGCGGAATCTGATTGTCGGGCAGCTCCAGCCAGATGGTCTTGACTCCGAAGCGTTTCGCTACGCCCGTAAACAATAGCTTCTCCGGCCAGCCGAAGCAGATAATCGTTGCTGGCAGATTGCTTTTGTTCCATTGCCAGTTGGCGTAGACGCCCAGGCGCACAAAGGGCAGCAGATATCGGAAAAGGCGGTCGCTAATCTTGCTGCCCGGCCTCGGACCGAGCCAGGAGATCTTTCTTTGCCAGTGCTTTTCATTGAAAGTATTCAGAAGATCGCAAGCCGGTTGATTGGTGCGCAGCTCAAAAGCGAAGTCGCGCTGGCTAAGCTCCTCCAAGAGATAGCTGAAGGGCTGCAACGAGCTGTTAACGGAAGAATATAGGGTTATTTTTTTGAACATAGGGTTATTCTCTGGCCAATAATGTCATTAGGTCTTGGCGGGTGATGCCTTTTATAAGGTAAAGCGAAATCGTATAAACTACGCAGGCGACAAGGATAGTCAGCCATAGATTCAGCCCGGTCGAGTAAAAGAGCCAGGCGCTCATCGGCAGGCAGGCCAGAAAAACTTTTCCGGCGATTTTCAGATCGGGCAGGAAAGAGCTTGTCTTCCAGACCAGCCAGCCTGAAGCCAAGGCGATGCTTAGCTCACTGTAAATCGTCATCCAGGCAGCGCCGAAGTAGGAATACTTCGGGATCAGAATCAGGTAGCCGATGAGGGCAGTAACGGCAACGAAGAAGTAGGCGCCGATGATTTTGCGCTGTTTGTCCACGGCAATGACGGCATGTGAAAACATGGTTCCAACGAAGATGATGCTGGCTGCCAGGATCAGGATGCGCAAAACCGGTCCGGAGGCCGAGAAATCATTGCCGGCCACCAAGGTCATTAGTCGATCGGCTAGGAATTGGGCGCCGAAGAAGAGCGGTATAGCCAAGATAACCATCAGGTCGAATGATTTTTGCAGCACCCGCTCAAATTGGCGTTTGTCGTTGCGCCAGCCGGAAGTCATGATCGGCAAGACTATCCCGGCAAAGATGAAGGGAATTGTAATAAGGACATCGATCACTTTATAAGTCGCGCCATAGATGCCGACTTCGTTCGAGCTGCGGAAGAGCGATAGGATCAGAGTGTCGGCTCGCAGATAGACAAGGTTGAAGACAATGGTCAAGCCGATCGGCCAGGAGTGGCGGATAATGTCTCGCCAGATTTCCCAATTGAAATTGATAGTAATTTTGGCTAGCTTCAAGGAGAAGATGTAGTGAAGCAAGAAACTGACCGCAGCCGAGGCGACGCTCGCCCACAGTATGCCGTATAATCCCCAATCGAGCCGGGCCGACATGATCGTGCCGCCAAACAGCACGACTCGGCTCAGGATTTCGGCCAAGGAGACCTTGTCGAGCCTCAAGGATTTTTGGAACAGTCCAACTAGGATCTGGTTGAGCGCTGGAAAAAGAAATGACGCAGTGGCAATAGCGACGCCTATTTTAACGGTATCAGCATAAGGCAGGAACCAGATGCTAAGTGGGGCGATAATCAGGAGGGCCAGGGCGGAAAAGAGCCGGAGACTAAAAAGATTGCTCAGGATCGTGTTTTGGTCGGCATCTGGCTGGCTAATCATCTGGACGGTAACCAAGGTTAAGCCCAAGTCTGCCGCCACGGCGAAAAATGAGAGGAATGTGATGATTGTGGTGTACTGTCCGAAGCCTTCTTGCCCCAGGTAGCGGGTCATAATGGCAATAGTGGCCAAACCGAGGGCGATCGAGATAATCTTGCTGATTAGCTGGATTATGGTATTTAGTGCAACTTTAGAGGCTAAATTCATGTATTGGCTGTGGAATTAGTATGTTAAGTTTAGGCATTTATGGGCTAGCGGTCAACCCACCTGAGGTTATTGTAGCATTTTTTTAATAAGGTGATTATGGTATAATTAATATACTTATTAATAACCTTCCTGATATGAGGAAAACTAAATTCGCCCTCAGTTTTTTATTAATCTTGCTATGTTTTTCTTTGGCCTACCAAGTCCAGGCCGGAGGCCTGCTTGATACGGTCAAGGAGGGCGGTTTGGATACGATCGGTGATGATGCTTACAATCAAAGCGGTGACCCCACGGACATCAGGGTAATCGTAGCTAGGATGATCAATATCTTGCTCGGATTCCTGGGAATTATCTTTACGGTCTTAGTGGTTTATGCCGGTTATCAATGGATGACCTCGGGCGGAGATTCGTCGAAAATCGGCGAAGCCAAGAAGCGAGTTACGGCCGGAGTAATAGGTTTGATAATAATATTAGCCTCATGGGGCGTGTCCACCTATGTTACTGGCTGTGTCTGGCAAGTGACGTCAGATACCGGTAATTGGATCTGCCCTGGACATTAAAATGTTGAAATGGTGGCATAGATTTTTGGTTTTTAAGAATATCGGACTAGTAGTTTTTGGAGTCTTGGTCGTTTTGTTGATTTTTAGTTTCGGAAAGATCTATCGACACGATGAATTGTCTTATGGCGCCACCTTTTCGCCGAAACACGCTAGGGCGCTAGGACTCGACTGGCAAAAGACATTTTTAGCCGCCAATGACGATCTTAAAATCAAGAATTGGCGGCTTTCGGCTTATTGGGATGAAGTCGAGCCGGCCAACGGGCAGTCTTCATGGGAAGAGCTGGATTGGCTTTTGGATCAAAGCGGGTCGCGCAGCAATAATGTAATATTGGCAGTTGGGGCGAGGCTGCCTCGTTGGCCGGAATGCCATCTCCCGGATTGGACTAAGGGTTTGACAAAAAGCGAACGGGAGGAGAAGATATTGAATTATATCGCTCAGGTGGTCAATCGCTATAAGGACAACCCGTCGATCGTGGCCTGGCAGGTGGAGAACGAACCATTCTTGTCCCACTTCGGCGAGTGCCCCGAATTGGATCCTGATTTTCTGGACCAAGAAATCGCCTTGGTGCGTCACATGGTGCCAGGCAAGCCTATTGTGGTGACTGATTCGGGGGAGTTGTCGTTCTGGATTCCGGCTGCTAGACGGGCTGATATCTTCGGGACCACGATGTATCGCGATACCTATTCCAGCTTTTTAAATAGCTACGTGCATTACCCCATCACCCCGGGCTTCTTCCGTGCCAAGCGCAATCTAGCTAGCCTGTTTGCCAAACCCAAGAATTGGATCGTGATTGAACTTCAGGCCGAGCCTTGGGCACCAGTGCCATATCAGAACGTCAGCCAAGCGGAGCGTGACAAAACGATGAGTCCCCAGAAATTCACGGAAATTCTTGATTTCGCCCAGCAGGCTGGGTTCAGGGAATTCTATCTCTGGGGAGTTGAGTGGTGGTATTGGGAAAAGACGACTAATAATCGTCCGGACTTCTGGCAAGAGGCCAAGGCGTTATATGGGCGCAATATGATTTCAAAACAATAAGATAAGGTTATGCTTAAGGAAAGTAAAATCGAATATGTCATCGGCATAGACATCGGCGGTACCAAGATGAGTGCCATTTTGTTGAATGGGACCAGGGTGATTGCTGATTATACCCTGGCCACGCCCAAGGATGATCTGGCTAAATTCACAGCTATGCTCAAAGCTTTGGTGGAGCCGTTGTTCGATCGGGCAAAGAAAGACAAGGTCAGGATCAAGGGCATCGGTATCGGTTTGCCGGGCGCTCTTGATCTCAAGGAGGGGAAGGTGCTGGCGGCACCGAACACGCCTGTTTTGGTTAATTTGAAAATCGTCGAGCTAATTAAGGAAAAAATTGACTCCGAATTGAACGTTAAGATTGACAATGATGCCAACTGTTTCGTTCGTGCTGAAGCGAAGTTGGGTGCTGGCAGAAAATATGAAAATATTTATGGCATGATTATCGGCACGGGTATCGGCGGCGGCTGGTGGGTGAATGGCGATGTGTATACTGGCGCTTTCGGTTCTGCCAATGAGCCAGGAAGTATGATAATTGACTATCGTACCGGGATTAGGCTCGAAGCGGCTTATCACAAACTGACCCAGAACAACCCAGCGATTCTGGCCGAGGAGGCCTATCGCGGCGACCGCTTGGCCGAAGAAGTATTCGGCGAATTCGGCTTGATTCTTGGCACGGCACTGACCAATATCATCAACTTGATCGAGCCTGAGATAATCGTAGTGGGCGGTGGCGCTGTCCAATCAGCCGACCTTTTCCTGCCCAAGGCCAAGAAGGTTTACAGGGAGTTAGTATTAAGTCCCCAGGCCAAAGAGGCCAAGCTGGTCAAAAGCAAATTAGGCAAGCTGGCAGGAGCCATCGGAGCGGCCTTGCTGATAGAATAAGTATTCTCGATACAAACAAAACGACCCACTTAAAGATGGGTCGTTTTGTTTGTTGCGGGATTCCAAGCCTAGAGTGAATATATATAAGCAAACTAGGTTGCAGTGATTTTGTCCAAGACGAACTTGGTTGCGCCGTAGGACATGAAGATGACGACTAAGCCGATAACGGCCCAGACTAGGATATTTTTGCCCTTAGTGACCTTGTCAGCGCTGCCGGCGCTAGTCAGCCAAGTGAAGCCGCCATAGATGAACATTAGCAAGGCCAGCGAGCCGACAACCCCCAAGGCAGTGTTGATAATTTTGCCGATAAACTGTTGGGGCGTTCCGACATTGACGGCGGGAGTAAGGGATACCGCTCCTCCTGTTCCTTGCCCGCCTGTGCCGACTACTGCGGCTGTACAACCACCGGTGCCGACCGGAACGCCTGGTGCGCAAGTAGCAGCAGAGGCAGTACTAACCAAGGCGAAAAAGAAAAAAGATATAAAGACGAATGCGGTTTTTAGAAACTTTTTTTCCGCCATAATGATTATCGTTTAATTTAGGTATCCTATTTATTATTAAAGCATAGTTTTTTAAAAAAAAGAAGCGCCCCGATGTCTCGGGGCGCAAATGCATTCTGAAAAAGGTTGAGGCTATTTTTTTTTGAAGGAGATGAATATCTCACTTTCCTTAAGGGCTATGATCTTAAGGTTGCACTCAATCTTGGGGAGTGGAGCATTCATTGAATATTCACTTCCATTTTCAAGAACAATTTTGTAAGCGGCGTTCTGAGAATGGCTGAATTCGAACGAACCGTAACCGATCTTAACCCAAGGAGATTGCTCATTTCCTTTTAGCTCAAAACCGAGGTAGCCGTCTTGGTCAAGCGTTAAGATGGATGGCACTTGTTTTTCGACATATCGGTCGCCGAGAAAAATCGAGGCCACATCCTTGTAGACCTTGGTCTGCGCCTCTCGTCCGGGCTGCTTGGCTAGTCTTTTGGCGATTTCAACTAACCGTTGACCAGTCTTTTCGTTGTAGCCCTGACAGAAGTTCCTCCCCTTAAGATAAAAGAGCGGACACGAGTCATCGTCAGCCTTGTCCCCGATCCCCGTATAAAGCTTGCAGATTTGGTCTGCCGTTTTGGGGCTGAGTGATCCAGCAACAGCAAATTTGCTGTCTTCGAGTCCGATCAGGCCACTCATGACTAGGCGCTCGCCTTCTTTGTAAAGTTCGTCAGCCAGCGGCTGGCGTAGAGAGGGCTGGTATTCGACTGCCTTAAAATAGAGAACCTGGGCCTCTGGCGCAAGATTATTATTTAAGGCCTCGCGGCCAGCCAGCTTGAAAACGCTGGCGATTTTTTGACCGTATTTGGCATCAAGCTTGATGGCCGCCTTGTAGCGCTCCTCAGCCCGCCTCAGGTCTCTCGTCATGGCGTAGCAGTTGCCAAGCTCATATTGGGCCAGGGCATTGGTGGGACTCTTTTCGGTGATGCCTTCAAGTACGGCGATGGCCTGGGGATACTGTCCGGCTTTCATGAAGCCCTCGGCATCCTTAATTGATGCTGCCGAAGCGGTTGTGCCAAAGAAAATGGCGAAAAAAAAGAAAACTCCCGATACGATAATCGACCTCGTTTTCATGACTAGACCCTCCCTCTCGTTTTTTTATTTTTTTTGGATTAATGAACCGTTTATGAGGTTTAGATAGAGCAAATTATCTTAAATAAAACATATTTATATAAAAAAGTCAATGTTTATCTTTGTTTTGCTTTTTGAAGAAATATAAAAAAAGAGGGCGACTGGGTGTCGCCCTCGGCTCAAGTGTTTTAACTTTCCTTAAGCTTGAGATCAATCTCGGCATCGCTCAATGCGATAATTTTGAATGTACGGAATTCGGGCCATTTCTGTCCGATGTGAAGTTCTTGCCCGCTAGGTAAAACGAGCATGAATTTGGAGTTGGGGCAGGCATAAAAATCATAGAACATGCCCAGCGGTATGCTGGCCGAATTCGTTTCTTGTCCGGCCTTTAGGCTCAGATGCACATTTTGCCCTCTTAGCGGCGGTATGTTGGCTGGTTTATTGCTTTCGAACCAGCCTTTGGTTTTGTTCATAAAGCTTGAACCGGCACTGCTGCTCGATTGCGGGTTGAGTGAGGCTTCGATCTTGGCCCGTTTTTCTTGATGAGCGCGGATCAGTTCCGCAGCGCCTTCGGTGTCGCCGGCCGCGAGTCTTATGCCAACTTCTCTTGTGAGATCTTTCTCCTCGTATTCCTTGTTGTGTCTGAAGAGTTCGCTCTTGGCTTCGACAGCGGGGCTGTCGATCTTTTTGGCGAACCACATTTCGGTGCCCATCTTGGCCCTTGCCAGCGTTGCCGAGGCGATAGGGAAGTAGGAAGCGAAAAGCGATTTTCCCATTGGCCAGACTGTAATGTTCATTATTACGATGAGACAGACCGCGATGCCGGCGCGGATGAGGCGCTCTTTCCACTTCGAGCTTTCGACGAAGCCGTCGAGAAAGACGAGTGTGATGACGACGGTTAAGCCCATCAGCATCGGAACGCCGAATGTCAGGCGCAGGATTATTGCCAGCAGGATGCCGACTAATGTGGCGCGAAATGCAAGCTTGATGATTTCGCTGGGCTTGGTGCGTTCGGGTAACATCTTCATGGTTTCCTCCTATCGGAACCAACGCGAGAGTATTTTGGGGACTGCTGCCATAAGGATTTCTGCGAGAATCTCAACCTTGAATTGCTCCATGAAACTTACTTTCTTCTTGATGTCCTTTACGTCCTTCCGTTCCTCAGCTTCTGCTTGATTGCCTGATTGCGTCTGGGCGGGTTGGGCGGGCGCTGTGGAGACTACAGGCGTAGCTGCGGGAGCGGGAGGCGCAGGGGGTTGCGCTGGCTGGCTGGGTTGTTGCGGGTTGAGCCAGCTGGACACCTTGTCCATTAGACCATCTCCGGCCTTGGTTTCATCGGGCCTGAGCTCGTCTTTTACTTCCTGGATCGTACCCCAGAATTCTTCCCTCATCGAAAGAGGGGCGTAGGCTAGGGCGATCAAAGTCCAGAGAAGAGTGAAGACATAAAGCTTACCATGCCCTTCAGGTTTTTTGACCTTCGGGTCCGGCGGTAGCGGCTGGCTGATGAAGTTCGGTTCCTTCGCGAACTGGTTGATGTCCATTTTCGCGGCTTGTTCTGGAGTCAGCTTGGTCTTGCGTGCAGCTTCGACAAGCTTGGTCACTTCGTCGTAGTTGTGTTCAGCTACCGTCTTTTGGGTCGGTTTTTGGATGATCGGCACCTCGGAGATAGCTGAGAAGCACTTGACCCAGAGCATGAGCATGACGAGCAGGCCGATGACTGCGCGACCGTTGTTGGTGCAGAGCCACCATCTCCAGTGATATTTCGGAGGCAGCGGCGGCAGCGAATCGCGGCGGCAGAGCTTGATGGTTGCAGTGTCGGTGATTCCCGATACCGCGGCGTTTACGACGGCTTCATTGCCAGGCTGGATGTTGTCCGGGCACTGCCAGGATGCCTGGCCATGGCAATCGGTCCTGATCGGAATCAGGCGGTCGAAGTAACTGAGAGTCACTACTTCTGCCAGGCCGTTGCCGGTGCTGTCGGTAACTCGGACGAAGACCGTGAAGTTGCCGTTGCCGTCATGGCTTTGGCGGAGGACGAGGTTTACCGGATCGGTTTTCGGCAGAGGAACATGTGAGAGAGTCAAAGACTTTTGCTCAGTTATTCCCGACACCGAAACGATGGCGCGGACGACTTCGTTGGCGGCGATTGGCCTGGGGTAGTTGAATATCGCTTCCCCATGCTTGTCAGTCTTGACCTCGTGGCGCTGGTTTTCAGCTGAGAGCCAAGCTGACGTCGGAACTCCGTTGCCAGCCGCATCGGTGATGCGGATTTTGACGGAGAACCTGCCTCGGCCGTTGTTCAACACATCGGCCTCGAGAGTTGCCTTTGCCTGTGGCACGGCAGCTGCGCGAGCGAGCGTGAGCTCCTTCGCTGCTACGATGCCGGGAGCGTAGACGTTCACCTTGATCGATTCGCCGATCTTGATGACGCGCGGGTAGTCGAAAGTGACATTACCCTGCTTGTCGGTCTTGATCTGGTGAAGCGTTCCTTCGGCTTCGATGGTGGCGTCGGTCTTGACGCCCTTGCCAGTCGAATCGATGACTCGGACAACGATTTTGCAGTTGCCTTTGGCATCGATATGCTCTTTGGCGCCGAGAATGTTCTGCGGTTGGGCAGGAGTTGTCGTCGGGGCAGCCGATGAAGCGGGTGAAGTTGCGGGGGCTGGGTTGGTGGCTGGGGCAGTTGCAGGAGCGTTGGCAATGTGGTTTTTGACCACGATGTCTTGGCTGTACTGCTCGCCTTCGCACTCAACAGTGAATTTGACTTGGCGGTCGCTTGTCTTGAAAACGAATTCAAGAAAGCCGGACGCGTTAGTCATCTTCGGGTTTCTGAGGCTCCCTTGGTTGATTGATCTGGTAACCGGCTTGTTTACGACCGGGTTACCGTTTTCAGTCACCTTGACGGTCACCTTAACTTCGTGTTCGCGGCCCTGTTTGGTCGCTGCAATCTGGGTAAATTCGATAATCTTGGCCATGGTGTGTCCCTCCTTAGGACGAGTCTGGTAGTTTCTTTGGTTTCGTTAAATTTTTAAGGTCCGAATCGGACCGTGATCTGGAAAACGGCTATATTCAGAAAACCCTCAAGGGAGGGTGGTGTGGGCACATCACGGCCAATTTAATGTATCAATATAGCATAAAAATAGGATATTGTCAATATATTTTAGCTCTTTTTGTTTAAATTTAGCAAAAAATAAATAATGCCATTTAGGCATTATTTATGAAAAAAATGATATTTCGGTCAAGCGGGCCGGATTTCTTGTTTTTGCTTTCGGTAGGGGTGTAAAATCGTCTTACCCCGGAGGGTCTTATTTTTTAGCCAAAGGCAGTTTTAAGGCAACGGTAGTGCCTTCGTTAATTCCGGTTTTTTCCACTAGGATCGAGGCTCCGGGTATGAAATCCACTACCTTCTTAATGATAAATAGGCCCAATCCGGTACCATCGGCGTGGGCTTCGACAGCATTTTTGGCCCGGCTGAACTTCTTGAATAGTTTGGGCAGGTCTTCTGCCGGTATGCCGATGCCGGTATCGATTACACGGATGATAATGCAGCCGTTCTCTTGTCTGGCCGACACCGTAACCTGACCTTGCTGCGTGTATTGTATGCCGTTGTTTATCATATCGACTAGGGCATGCTCAAGATAGCGTTCGTCTCCCAGGACCGGAGGAAAAGGTTTGGCCGGCAAGTCGAATATGAGTTTGATCTTTTTTAGCTCCGCCGCTCGCTCCTTGTCCGGCCTTATCTTATTGATGATGGCGTTCAGCTGGACGGGCATCAAGTCGAAAGTGAAATGGTCGCTATCGATTTCAGAGGCCCTGAGAATATCGTTGATAACATCACCAAGTTTGACGGCCTTTTCCATGGCGCCGCTGATGAAACTTTTTCTTTTCGCGGCCGGCACCGAACCTTCCTCAAGCATGCTCAAAACACCTTTCATTACCGAAACGGGGGTGCGGAGCTGATGGGAGGCGATATCCAGAAATTCGCCTCGCATCTCCATCAATTTTTTGAGATGCTCGGCTTTGGCGACTATGTCTTTGGTCTGCTCGTTGACCCGTTGCTGCAGCGTCTGGTTGAACTGGGCCACTTCCTGGTGAAGGCGTGAGTTTTCCAGGGCGAAAGCGACTTGTTCGCCGACGGTGCGCAGCAAGGAGAGATCGTCGTCGTCATAAACTTCGCGGCTTTTCTTGGGTCCAAGGGCGATCAGGCCGACCAGCTTGCTTTTCAAATTCAGGGGGATGATGATTTCTGCGCCCATGCTTTTTATCGTCCGTAGCGCAGGGTGCTTTTTGCTGGTGTCAGACAGCATCTCATCAAGCAGGAACGGCTTGCTCGATTTCAAAATCTTGTTAAGAGATGAGTCCGGCCTGATCGGAGCTTCAGATGATGGGTTGAGTTGGCGGTTGTAGACCACTGATAGATTGCTGTTGGAATCAAAGACCAATACGATCATGCCGTCATGGTAGAAAGCTGGTGCGAGCAATTCTTCGACTTCCTTAGAAATCGCTCTGGCGTCAAGGTTGGCGGCAAGCCGGTCGCTTAAGGCTGACAATAGTTGGCTTCGGTTGTAGAGTGAGGTGAATAGGTAAGTGCTGGCAATCTTTTCGGCATATTTTTTGAAAGGCGAATAAAGTGCGAAAGCTGAAAGCAGCATTATGATGTCGGCCCAAGGCGTATTCCCGAAGAGTTCGGAGATGGCCATTTTTATGTAAAGGGCTATGGCCAGAACGCAAGTGAACCAGACGATCCTGATGGTCGAGCGGCGAGCGATTAGCCGGATATCGAAGATGTGCCTGGCAATGATACCGTAGACCACCACAAAAAAAGAGGCTGCCATGAAAAGGTTGCCTATTGGCGGGAAGTCGTGGGTATACCAGCTGATGTAGTTGGTGATATTGAAAGTATAGGCCACCGCTACGCCGATAAGAACGTACCTGTTTTTTAGGCGGTCGATTGGGCTGGCATTTTCGGAGGCCTTGATCATTATTGCGATCGCATAAACCAGGTAAGCCATGAAATAAATTATGAAAGGAACGAATAGCGGGCCTGGAATCGGGTAGTAGCGCAAGTAGCCCGTGCCGGCGTTCACGCCGTTGCTCAAAAGTCCGTCGAGCGTAGCCAGGGAAAATAACACCGAAAAGAAGTATGTGCTAGCTAGGCCAAGCCGCCGTTGATGCATTTGGCCGACCAAGAAAAGGATGTATCTGATGAAGAAAAGCGGTATGAACATCACCCAGAACATCATCAGCCTGAGGTAGGCCTCGGCCATGTAGATATTCGGAGCAGTCTGCCACAAGAAGTAGCCAAAAGACCACAAGGCGACACAGAGCACTGTGTAGGCGATGTTACGATATGCTGGTTTGGAAAAGCCCTTGGTGATAATCCAGGCCGCAAGGCCGAGAAGCGCGATCGAGTTCCATAGGGCCGTTAACGCGAAGAAGTTCATAGCAATATGTGAATTATATAATTATAGCACATTTGCAGTGTCGGCGTTCAATAAAAAATCATCCCTGAATTTCAGGGATGATTTTTTATGAGTAGGATCAAGTTATTTCTTGTTTCGGCTTTCGGCTTTGCGCCATTTTTCTATTTCAGCATGATTTCCAGACAAGAGCACGTCCGGTACTTTGTATTTTTTGCCGTTAATTTCGAATTCTTCAGGGCGGGTGTATTGCGGGTATTCCAAGATGCCGGGCGTCGTGTGGGATTCCTGTACCGCGCTCTCAGCATTGCCGAGAGCTCCGGGCAGGAGACGAGTGATGGAATCGATCATGACCAAAGCGCCCAGTTCGCCACCAGTCATGACGTAATCGCCGATAGACACTTCCTCGTCTATCAGTTTGGCCACGCGTTCATCGACACCCTCGTAGCGGCCGCAGATAAAGATGACCTCATCGAGCTTGGCATATTTCTTTGCCATTTGCTGGTCCCATGTTTTTCCCTTGGCGGACATAAGAACTATTTTCTTATTCTTTACCCCCTTGCCTTGAGGGTCGATCGCCTGCAGGGCCTTGTAAATCGGCTCTATTTTCATGACCATGCCAGCGCCGCCGCCATAGGGGGTGTCATCGACGGTCTTGTGGTTGTCCTCGGTCCAGTCACGCAGATTGTAGGGTTTGATGCTGACAATGCCTTTTTCTTGGGCGCGCTTAATGATGCTCTCGCTGATGTAGGAGCTGAATATTTCCGGGAATATGGTGATAATTTTGAATTTCATGGTTTTTTGTTTGAAGAGTCTTATCTTACCAATTAATCAGATTTAATCAAGTCAAATTGGCTAAAGGCTTTTTGGATAATCGGGAAGCAGAAATCTTTGGCCAAAAAAATGCGGCCGCCAAAGCAGCCGCATGCAGGTAGAGGTTAACAGAATTTGATGCAGGAAATGCTGCATTGGCTGATATTGAAGGAATCGCGAATCATTGAGTTGACGACATGCACCGCCGGGCTGCTTTTGAAGATGGCTCGGTCCATGTAGAGCAGATTGCTCCAGGAACGCTCAGTCAGCAAAACCACCAGGCCGTCAACACCGAACCTTGCTGCCAGGTCATCCCTGAAAGGCACGCTGACAAGAGCGAGCGGGTTGTTGCAGTGCCGATTCTGTATGTAGCTGATGAAGCTGTGGTAGGTCTGCTGATGAAGCGGGCCGAGGTCGGAAAGCGAGTGGGCTTTGAGGTGCTTCAGTGTCAGGACTGCTTTCGCTTGTTCGTGATTCAGCATACTGTTCACCTCCTTTGGGTTGATGGAAAGAACCTATGCCCATTATAGCACGCTCTGGAAAACAAAAAAACCGCAGTATTGATGCGGTTTTTTTGATATCGAAACGAGTACGTTTAGATTTTGAGGTCGTCGATAGCTGATGTATCGATCAGCTCTTCTGGTTCTTGGCTGCGAGCCGGTCTGCGAGATCCTTCCGGTTCATAAATCTTCAGGTTGACGCGTGCATTGTTCTTGGCACCGACAATGCGCAACAGGGTGCGGATTGCCTGGGCGGTCTGACCGCGGCGGCCAATGATGTAGCCCATGTCTTCCGGGTTGATCTTCAGGGTCAGGAGGACACCCATTTCATCAATAGTGCGGTCAACGATGACATCGTTAGGATGTGCAACGATCGACTTAACTAGGAATTCTAGGAACTCTTTGTCTCTTTCCATAGGATTGTTTCTTCTTCTTCCAAACTGATCGATTGAAATCTTTTCAGCATTGAAAGGGCTCTTAATTAATTATGCTACCTTCGAAAACTCGAAGCCGCTTGATAATTATAGTACGATAGAAAACGAGTAGTTGTCAACGAAACGAATTAGCCCTTGGATTCTTTCTTGGGCTTGCGAGCGATAGAGGCTTTGACCTTCTCGCCTTCAATCAGCTTCTTGTCCAAAAGAAGATTGTTGACGGTTGCGGACATGCCGGCTCCTTGTGACAACCAGTGCTTGATGCGGTCAGCCTTGGCTTGCAATTCTTTGGTGTAAGGGTTGTAGGAACCCAGGATTTCCAAAGCGCGGCCATACGGATCACGACCCTTTTCAGAGATGACCAGGCGGTACATCGGCTTGTTCTTGGTGCCAACTCGGGATAGTCTGATAGTAAGCATAGTCTGGAGTTTGCTTAGTTATTTAATTCAAAATTAATACATAAATATTAGCCCATTTTTAGCAATTAGTCAAGATAGGACCCATGGGGTGCAATATTTGACAGATTGGTATTTTTATTGCTTTCCTTATCAAAAAACTCCCTTGGCGGGGAGCTTTTTGAGTATATAATTCCTGTTATCTTTCAACCGAGTAGACTTCGCCGTTATTCAGGGTTAGCGATATCCTGAAATGCTTGCCGTCGGCCGAAGGTTCATATTTGAAGGAGGGGTCCTTGGTAATCTCGTTATAGTCTTTGTACCATGAGGCCACATCGTCAATTTTTTCCGGGTAGTTTTCTTTTTCTCCCTTATAATAGTCCAAGGCGCGAGCTAGGCGATCCATGCCGCCACGGCGGACACGGGCCTCCGTATTGATGTCCTTGACTAGCATGTGCTGGAAATCCCTCACCGCCTGCTTGAATTCATCCCAATGAAAACCGACGTCCCTGGTAACGAAGCTGAAAATTTTTCCAGCCTCTCTCGGCTGGTCCTTAGGGTAGGAAACGTACCAATGGTAGCCGATGTAGATTGACAGGGCTAGCATGACCAATCGGAAAAAGTATTTTTTGGCGATTATGACCATATGGGTATAGTTTAGCAGATTTCGGGTACGAATTGAATCGTCGCAACCCGTTGGCTGCATCATTACCTAGAACAAGTAGACCTTGGCGTAGAGGAAGATACCAGAAAGAAGGGAGATGCTCCAAAGTAAAACAAAGAGACAGGTTTGCATCCGGTGGGCGGCGAAGTAGTTAGTGTTTTTCGCATATTCCTTTGAGGCCTTCAGGAAGAGCGCTACGACAGCGATCAGCATTATCAGTGAGAGTATGCCATGAGCGGCTGCAACGCCTTTCAGGGCGCCGCCTAGCTGTGCGGTTGATGGTTTTACGACAGTCCGATAGACCATGTAACCCACATTGAACACTATCTCGTAACTGATAGCGAAAAAGGCCAGCTTCGAAGAGAATTTATTGTTCTTGTAACCTTGAAAAACAATAAAATAAATCAGGAAGCCGATGATTAGCTCCATGATCAGGGTAATCGTGCTGGCGATAGGGATTTGCATATGGTTTAGTTTAATAATTAAAATTATACCACAGCAAACAAAAAACCAGGATTAATCCTGGTTTTTTGTTTGCTGAGCGGGTAGGGGGATTCGAACCCCCATCAATAGCTTGGAAGGCTATGGTAATAGCCACTATACGATACCCGCCTACCTTATGTCGGGGTGCTGGGAATCGAAGGGGCGGAAGCCCCACACCGTACACCGAATTCTCTGCCGCTCAGCACCGCGAGATAATTTTTGCCAAGGCACGAGGCCTTGCCAAAAAGTTATGTCGGGGTGCTGGGAATCGAACCCAGCCTACATGGTCCCAAACCACGCGTACTACCAATATACTACACCCCGAAATAAAAAATTTTCAATCACCGATGACCAATTTCCAATGAAGAAAGTTTTTTTGAAAATTGATCATTGATTATTGAAAATCGATTGGTGCCGAGGGGGAGGATTGAACTCCCGACACATAGATTTTCAGTCTATTGCTCTACCACTGAGCTACCTCGGCATATCGCACCAAAGATGCGATGTTTTTTGTTGCGGGGGTCGGATTTGAACCGACGACCTTCGGGTTATGGGCCCGACGAGCTGCCAACTGCTCTACCCCGCGACTATAGGCGCTTCGGAAGGGAAACGCATACGGTGGACGACGGAGGAGTCGAACCTCCGACCTCGACATTATCAGTGTCGCGCTCTAACCAACTGAGCTAGTCGTCCTAACTATGGTATTCTAACAAAAAAGGACTGTCCTTAACAATAGTTGAAGCCAATCCTTTCCCTACAAATAGGCCCATAAACTATTTGCCGATCAATTAATTGCTATATTTTGGGGTCAACAGGCGCCAATTCAATCCAAGTGCAACTCTGCTACTCTCGAGAGATAGCAGAGAGCGAATCACTTTAAAGCCTCACGGCAGTAAAATGAAACGACCTATCTAGAACGACCGAAGTGGTTCTAGAATAACTCCCTAGAAAGGAGGTGATCCATCCACAGCTTCCGCTACGGATGCCTTGTTACGACTTCGTCCCTGTTATCGATCCCACCTTAGTCCCTATTAGATAGAGCCTTCGGGTGTTACCGACTC